>JAKSJH010000043.1 GCA_024398315.1 Bacteroidales bacterium | reverse complement strand
CCTCACTTGAGACGTGCTGTAAATCTTGAAAGAGTGTTCCCCGTTTTTCTGCCATGATGAAGTACTATGATTTACAAATTTATAAAAAGTTTTACAGCAACTTGCGATTGGCTACGATAAATCAATAAGAAAAGGACAACTCCTACCTTTGCTCACAACATCTATAGCCGTTTGCAAACGGTAGGAGTCACCCTTTCTTATTTCGTGACGGATTGTCTCTAGAAGAATCTTGCCCTGTTGTCCTTGACGTCAGCATCCTGCATCATGACAGGAACGATCATCTGGCTTGTATAGCTGTTCATCTGGGCTGCGGAGTTCTTCGCATCGTCCTCGGTGTAGAACGCACCGGTCTCGCGGGAGTTGACCTTGTAGATGTAAGTACCGATGGTACCTGCGAGAGGAGCGCTGATCTGTCCTTCCGGAGCAACTGAAACGGCACCGATGAACTTAGGGTCAAGACCCTGTCCGGACATTGAGGCGAACCTGACGTCCACGCCTGCGTTGACGGTTGTGTGGAGGGTGTCAGCAATTGTCTGAAGGTCGGTGAGTCCGGCGATCTGAGCAGAAATCTTCTCAGCTGCAGAGGCTGAAAGCTTCTCATTGTAGAGCTTCTGCCTGATGACCTCGGTAGCCTCCTTGACGGTGGCGATGCCTTCCTTGTGGACTGCCTTGACGGTTGCTACGAAGAAATAGTTGTTGTTGACGGTAATGACGTCTGAAGCCTTGCCGGCCTTGTTGTCAAACACCCATCTGGTCACTTCCTTGGCCTGCTCGATTGAACCGTAGGTGTCGTTGCTTTCGAGGACATTGGCCATAGGATGTGAGTAGAGACCCATCGTGTCAACAGCAGCAAGGTAGTCGGTGTAGTTGCCGGCGGCAGCCTTCGCGAAGTTGCTGGCCTTTGAATAATAGGAGTTGTAAGTCTCGTTACCCGGAATGGAGGTCTTCTTGAGGACAGCGACCTGCTTCTTCTCAACAGGAGCTGTCTTGGCGGTGACCATCACGACATGGGTGCCGTACTGGGTCTTGAGGATGAAAGGCTTGCCGACCTGGGCGGTCATGACTGACTCGAAACCAGGGATCATGTAGGTCTGTGTCATCCAACCGATGGCACCGGCCTCTCCTTCTGCAGCGCTCTGGGTGTCAAGAGAGTAGCTGGCAGCGAGAGCTGAGAAGTCCGCACCCTTCTGTGAAGCGGCACCGAGGAGGCTGTCAGCCTTGGCGGTCTCAGTGGACTGGAGAAGGATATGCTTCACGAACACAGAGTCAGGAATCTGCTCGGTTGCAAGGATCCTTGCAGCGTAGAAGACGTTCTGAGCATCCTTTGTGACAGGGGAGACACCGGTGGTGTTGGCATCCACGAAATCGCTGATCTCAGGATTGATGCTTGCAAGCTCACCTGCCTTGTACCAGTACTCTGAATATGAGGTCTCGGAGTTCCTGGCAAGGAATGACTTCATGTTCTCGGTGGTGGAGAATTCGTTGTAGACGCTTTCGACGGCACTGCTGGCCTCAGCGATGTCGGACTCTGAAGGATGAACCTCGAAGACGACATATTCAATGTCCCTGGAAGCCTGCTGCCTGAAGAGTTTCTTGTGGTCGTTGTAGTACTTCTGGATCTCGGAGTCGGAGACGGTGACAGTGGAATCGTTCATCATGTAAGGAAGCGGAACGAGGACGAAGTCGACATTCGTGGTGACATTGTTGCCCTCGATGGCCTTCTTGAGCATGAGAGGATTCTGGAAGTTGCTGGCTGTGAAAAGCGAGCTGTACTTGGAATAGTACTGTCTGGTGGAGACAGAATTCTGGATGTAGTCCCACAGCATCTTCCTGCGTCCGGACTCATCGTAAGGGATGTTCTCGACGAATTCCTGGACGGCGGCCTTTGAGAAGGTGCCGTTCTCGTCGTAGAACAGAGGATTCTGTGAAACCAGAGGGGAGACCATGTCGCCGGCAAGGAGATCCTTGAGCTCCTCGTCACCGACCTTGATGCCAGCCGCCTCGGCGTTCTTGATGTAGAGGTACTTGTCGACGAGGCTCTGCCAGGCGATGTTGCGTACCTGCTGCTGCTGCTGTTCGTTCTGGGCAGCAGAACCTGTCATGATTTCATTGATAGCCGAAAATTTCTCGATATCCTCCTGGAAATCAGTGTAGGACACAGTCTTACCGTTGATCTTGCCCACATCGTTCTTGGATGACATTGCGTTGAATGCCGTGGAAAGAGTGTTAGGGTCGAGAATGAACGACAGAAGTGCCAGGGCGATGATTATTGACACCGCCATTCCGGCTTTTTCGCGAGTTTTCTGAAGAATCGCCATTGTATTGCAGTTATTTTAATTCCAATTTTGACTTATGAGGTGCGAAGATAATGATTTTAATTCAATTAACCATTATTTTTTGAACAAAGGACCAATAAAGTTGACAGAGTCGATGACAACCCTGGTTGAGTCCTCCACAACCACACCGTAGCTGTTGAAGGCTTTCAGGAGGGAAGAATTACGCGCGCGCTCGTCCGAACGCATGCCGAAACCCTGCATGAAACCCTGGTCCGAAAACATCCTCACATAGCAGTCCGTGTAGATTTCTTTCTTCGCCTGGTCCCAGTAGAGGGTGTCAGTCTCCATGGTCTGCTGACGGATTATGTTCTGAACGACCACGTTGCCGAACGCCGACCAGAGCTCCGTGTCGCGCTTCTTGCTCTTGAAATGCTTCGCATTGTCGGAATAAAGCACGGTCTCAAGCATGCCCTCGTCAGTGTAGGCGTAGACGGAGAGACCTTTCGGAAACATCTCATAGGAACAAGTGTCGTTGTCGTAGCGTTCCATCACGGCAGCCTCGACCCTCATCTTCAAGCGACCGTTCTCCGTGTTCACGAAAAACATGCTGTCGATGGTCTGGACAGGAGTACGGTCAAGATCAAGAGTTTCAGCCTCCGAAAGTTTTTCTTTGCATGAAAATACGATGAAAGCAACCGCGGAGGCGGTTGCAATCATCATGATCGTATGTAGAATCCGTCTCAAGACAGACTACTTCTGAGTTCTGACAGTCGTGGTGGCCTTCATTCCTCCACAGCTTACAGTGTAGGAATCACCGCTCTTGAGGTCATACATGAAGGCCTCGGCAGCCTGAGGGAAGTAGACGCTGTAGGCTCCGATGAGCTTGTTGCAGTCATCAGTAAGGCTTGCGTCAGCAGCCTTTGCCTTCTGGAGGTAGTCGATAGCCACCCAGTAGTTAGCCCTTCCGGTAA
Source organism: Bacteroidales bacterium (assembly GCA_024398315.1). Classification (GTDB taxonomy): domain Bacteria; phylum Bacteroidota; class Bacteroidia; order Bacteroidales; family UBA932; genus Cryptobacteroides. Next base: position 10,186 of record JAKSJH010000043.1, on the reverse strand, counting down.
CCTCGTTGCCACCGCATCTTACTGAACCCCAAATAGTTCCGATAAGATAATAGGCCTTGCCCTGGTTTGCAGGAGAAAGTTCGGCAGCCTTCTTGGCAGCCTCGAATCCCTTGCCGTTGATTCCGTTCTTCACGCAGAATGTTGCGTACTCAAGCTGCCAGTCAGCAAGCTTTGAAGCATCGGCGTCCTCTGAAGCGAGGGCCTCTTCGAAATAATTGGTAGCGGCCTCGACCTCACCCTTGGCGGAGTTGAGCTTGTAGAGATAGTAGGCAGAAGAAGCGGAAGGCTCATTCTGATGCATGACGGTGACAGCCTTGAGGAAGAGGTCATTGTTCTGGCAGCCCTCGGTGGTTCCGAGCATCTTGACGATGTTGGAGACAAGAGTCATGTCATCCGGAGCGGCCTCGAAACGAGGAGTGAAGAGAGAGATGAGATTGTCACAGCTGGCGACCTGGCTCTGGATGAAGAGGCCTTCGATGTCTGCCTTGAGCTTGTCATTCTCCTCATTCTGCTCGAGGGTGGCAAGGATGTCCTGAGACTTCTGGTAGCAGTTGATCACTTCTTCAGCGTCGACTTTCTTCTCCTTGTAGAGCTCGATGGCTGCATTCAGGTCAAGAAGGAATATGTTTGGAAGTGTCTCCGCCTTGTTCTCATCGATGATGGAATTGTACTGGGCGTAGGCATATTCATTGTCCTTGACATACTGGGCGACATAGAGACCCTTGTTGTTAAGAGCCTTCACCTTGTTCTTAGGATAGGTGGCAGCCCTCTGGTCCTGAAGGGTCAGGAGGGTGTCTATCCTGGCCTTGCGGAGCTCAGCGTCCTTTGCCTTGGCGATTTCCTTCTGCATGAGGGTGGAACCCTGGATGAGCATGTTCTCCCTTGCGGTAGGAGGACAGAGGCTGTAAGCCTTGCGCCAGTTCGGAAGCGCCTCATCGTAATTCTTGTTCTTGTAGTACTCTACATAGTAGGACAAGTACTTGATGCACTCAGCGCTGTCGGCACCGTACTTTCCCTGTGCGGATGCCTTCGTTCCGATGAGAGCCATTGCTGCTGCAAGCAAAACTAATGTGGTCTTTTTCATAATCCTGTTATTTATTTTTGTTATTAATCGTAATGATGCTTAAGGAACCAGTACTCATGGAAGTTAATTCCTATGGTGAAGTTCACGTATCTTTCTCTTAACAGACCGCCATCATTAACTCCCCTCTGTCCAAAATCCACACCAAACGAGACGGAATTGTAGTATCTGTAGACAGGAAGGCTGACACCCAAGGTCAGTCCGGCCGCATTGACAGGCTTCCCATTGACCATGTAATAGGCTTTGTCCCAATAAGTTCCAGCCTTATAAGTAATTCTTTTCCTGAAATATCTGATGTCATTTCTGTTCGGTACGATTGAGAATCCGGCCCTCAATGAACTTGACTTACCTGCCTGGAAAACGACATTTCCTACATTGGCGAAACCTGCGGTAGTGTTCATTCCTGACTTGCTCCAGTCGGAACTGATGTAGTTCAGTTCGGCTGTCCACTTGTCATTTCCCCTGAAGCTGACACCAAGACCGGTTTCTCCGGCAAGCTTGAGAAGACCCTTCTCCTTATTCAGGTCCGTGGTGATGTTCCTCGTGGTGTCAAGGACGGAGGAGATGCTGGTATATTCAAAATCTCTGATCACACCGCGCACGTTGGCTGAAAGTTTGTAGGTCGCTCCGAGCGTCGCCTGGACACCTTCGCCCACATTGAAGTCGTACTGCAGGCCTAACTTGAAGGAATCGGCCTTCAGGTTCATGAGGTAACCGCTGAATATGCTTCTGAAACTGGTGTTCTCAAATTCGTGGGAATATGATTTCTGAACCTTTCCGAACTGGTGGCTCACCTCCACTCCTGCGGACATTCCCTCAAACACATTGAATCCCGCTGAAAGGAAAATTCTGCTGAGTCCTCCTTCTCCGTCCGCATAGCTGGTCACATTGCCGATGCGGCCGAGAAGTTCCTGATCGTTCAGCTTGCTGGACATGGAATAGCCCAGGTCGCTGTAGGGAGTGAAGCCGGCGCACATGGCCAGCGACTTGTAGACAGGAAATGAAATTGCCAGACCGTAGAGGTTGAATGTGTTGTTACAGGACTTGAGATCACCTTTAGCGTAATACCGGTTGCCCTGTGCGAGAGTGAAGTCGGCCATGAAGGACTTCTCGTCCCTTGCGGTGAGGGATGCAGGATTGAGATAGTTCAAGTTCCTCTTGTCCCTGGTGGCTATTCCAACACCTCCCATTCCTTTATTATAGGCTGATCCCTGCTGTGAGATGTCACCTATTCCGAAGACGGTGTAAGGCGAATAGGCATTATAGGCCACATTCTGCGCTTCCGAAGGAAACACAAGACAAAGAAGCGGTACAATCAAGGCCGCCTTTATTGCTGATAACTTAAAAAATCTCATCTGACTTCAAAAACAGTCCCATCAGCGCAATTACACAGAATGCAAAGATGGAGTTTTTCATTCTTATTTACAAAAATAAAGCACCGGCAGACTCAAAAACAGTCCGTTTTTTTACAAAATCATGCCGTGATGGATTGTTTTTTCAAACTTTATGCCTGTTGAATATGGAAATTGTCCTGAACGCCTTGTCAAGTGAATCAACACCTCTGGAAACTATCTTCAGACGACCGTCCGGCTGCTTGAGGTTGAACAGGCGGTCATGGACATTGATCCTGTCGAGAATGTAGGAGAACTCCTTTGACTTGTAATAAGGTGACATCTTGTTTGCGATGAAGAACATTATCAGCATGCCGTTCTTGATGATGATCTTCTCGAAACCTAGCTTCCCGCCCAGATTCCTTATCTTCACGACAGTGAAAAGGTTCTGCACTTCTTCTGGCATAGGGCCGAAACGGTCTTCAAGCTTGACTTTCTCGGAATCTATCTCCTTTTCGTTCACCATGCTGTCAAGCTGCTTGTAGATCCTTATCTTCTCGGCTACAACGTCTATGTAGGAATCTGGAATCATCGCAGGCTGGTCCGTGTCGACAGTGCAGTCGACGAAGAATGAATCGGATGTGTTCCGGGTGGATATTCCTGTCTCCACTCCAAGTTCCTCCATCGCTTCTGAAAGGATCTTCTGGTACGCCTCATAGCCCATGTCCATGATGAACCCGCTCTGCTCTGCTCCCAGAAGGTTTCCGGCACCTCTGATGTCGAGGTCCTGCATCGCTATGTTGAAGCCGCTGCCGAGATCCGAGAACTCCTCTATGGCTTTGAGACGTCTTCTGGCGTCATCGGTGAGAGTGGTCATAGGAGGCACTATGAGATAGCAGAAGCCTTTCCTGTCAGATCTTCCTACTCTTCCACGCAGCTGGTGCAGGTCGCTCAGTCCGATGTTCTGTGCCTGGTTTATTATTATGGTGTTGGCGTTAGGGATGTCAAGACCGTTCTCGATTATGGTGGTGCAGAGCAGCAGGTCATAGTCCCCCCGCATGAAACTAAGGATCTTGTCTTCAAGTTCCGACGATTCCATCTGACCGTGTGCGATGCATATCTTCATGTCAGGGACAAGACGGGAGAGCAGGTCGTGTATTGCAGGAAGTTCCTCCACCTTGTTGTGCAGGAAGAACACCTGTCCGCCACGGTTCAGTTCATAATTGATTATGCTTCTGATTTCTTCTGCGTTGAAGAGGATTATCTCTGTCTGGGTCGGAATCCTGTTCGGAGGCGGAGTGTTGATGATTGAAAGGTCCCTCGCACCCAGAAGACTGAACTGCAACGTTCTCGGGATTGGAGTCGCACTGAGGGTCAGCGTGTCTATCGATGACTTGAGCTGACGGAGCTTCTCCTTGGCGCTGACACCGAACTTCTGCTCCTCATCGATGATAAGAAGTCCTATGTCCTTGAACTCGAACCCCTTGCCGAGAATCTTGTGGGTTCCTATCAATATGTCTGTCTTACCGGCAATAAGATTCTTCTTTATCTCCGAGATTTCCTTTGCCGTACGAAGGCGGCTCACATATTCAATGGAACAAGGAAAGTTCCTGAGCCTTGAGACGAATGTGTTGTAATGCTGAAGGGCAAGGATTGTCGTAGGAACAAGCACGGCAACCTGTTTTCCGTCCACAACAGCCTTGAAAGCAGCCCTGACGGCTATTTCCGTCTTTCCGAAACCTACGTCACCGCAGATGAGCCTGTCCATCGGACTTTCGGCCTCCATGTCCTGCTTCACCGCTCTGGTGGCCGATTCCTGATCCGGAGTGTCCTCGAACTCGAAGGAAGATTCAAGTTCCTCCTGGAGGTAGCCGTCAGGAGAGAAAGCATAGCCTGAGGAAGCCTTCCTCTTGGCATAGAGCTGGATCAGCTCCTTCGCTATGTCCTTTATCCTTGATTTGGCGCTCACCTTCAAAGTCTGCCAGGTCTTTGAACCAAGCTTGTTGATTTTCGGAGGAACACCGTCCTTGGACCTGAAACGTGAAATCTTATGGAGAGCATGGACAGAGACGAACACAACATCTCCGTCCTTGTACATCAGCTTCACCACTTCGTGCATCCTGCCTTTGTCGTCCTTCATTCGGACCAGACCTCCGAAGACGCCGACGCCATGGTCTATGTGGACGATGTAGTCACCTATGTTGAAAGCAGCCAGATCGTTGACAGTCAGCTGTTCGCTCTTCTCGACAGTCCTTCTCAGACTCACTCTCTGGAACCTGTCGAAGATCTCATGGTCGGAATAGCAGCAGATCCTGCACTCGTTGTCGATGAATCCGGAATGGATGTTCTTCCCCTGCACGAAGTCAGGAACCAGACCCTTGTTCTCAATGAGAATGGACTTCAGCCTTTCTGTCTGAGCCTCCCTCTCACTGAATATGTAAACTTTGTAACCGCTCTCTATCTTTCCGCGGATGTCGGCCGCCAGCAGTTCGAAGTTCTTGTTGAAGAGAGGCTGAGGAGAAATGTTGAAATTCACGGTGCAGTCACCGTCATGTTCAAGAGGTTTGTCGAAGAAGACTCTTCTGAATCCGGAAAGTTCCTCGAAGAATTCCTTTTCTTTATAAAGGTCGGACGAGTCCAGCCATATGGTGGTGCCGGAAGGAAAAATGCTCGGAACACTGCCGGCTCCGGACTCATCCATATTCAGAGAAACGCTGTTTATTATCTCGAGGCTTCCGACCTGCTCCTTCGAAAGCTGGGTGTTGCAGTCGAAGATGTGGATGGACTCCACTTCATTGCCGAAGAAGGAGAGCCTGTAGGGGAGGTTGAATGAATATGAGAATATGTCGATGATCGAACCTCTTATCGAGAACTGTCCGGGATAGGCCACGAAATCGACTTTCTCGAATCCGTTGTCGGAAAGGACGTCCTTGATCCTGTCAAAGGATATCTCCATCCCTTCGGACACGATGAAACCGGAAAGCCTGTCGGAAGAAGGTATTCCTTCGGACAAGGCGTCAGGGTAGGTGACCACGAACATCTTCTCACCTTCATTGTGCCTGATGCTCTCGATTGCGGATGTTCTCTGCACCCCCAGAGTGGACTTGTAGTTGCTTTTCTCAACGCCCTTGCCGCCGTCAGGAAGAAAATGAACGATATCTCCTTCGGTCAGGGAATAAAGGTCTGATGCACAGTACTCGGCACTTTCCTTGTCAGGCAGGACAACAACGTTCAGCCCGCTTTCCACGACCTGATTCATCACGAACCATCGTGCAGAGAGATGAAGACCGCTGCAGACAGGATTCTCTCCTGCTGCAATCCTGTCCTTCAGCAGTGCACATGTCTGGGTACTTATCAACATTTCCTGTTTTTTATGGTTGAAAAGATGTTAATTGCAATGTTGAAAACATGGTCATTTATGTTGATTCCCGGGACGGCATAAGTTATCGACAATGTTCCAAACAAGGAAACAAAGGTGAAATGTGAGTTATCAACTTACGGAACATAAAGTTAATCAATAAGATAAGATAGTTTTCAACAAAATTGACAATCAAATAGAAAAATCACTTTAAAAAAATAAAATACATATATTTGTAATTAAAATGACTTCCGATGGCTGATTTCGATCCTCGCGATACAAACGTTGACAAAGATAAGGATTTGGATGGAATTATCCGACCTCAGGGACTTGAAGATTTTACAGGTCAGAAAGAGATAGTTTCCAATCTGAACATCTACATCAAAGCTGCAAAGATGAGGGGTGACGCCCTTGACCACGTTCTTTTCCACGGTCCTCCAGGCCTTGGAAAGACAACACTCGCCCACATCATAGCCAACGAGATGGGAGTGAACATGAAAGTGACTTCCGGTCCTGTGCTTGACAAGCCGGGTGATCTGGCCGGCCTGCTCACTTCCCTTGAGACAGGAGACGTCCTGTTCGTCGACGAGATCCACAGGCTTTCACCTGAAGTGGAGGAGTATCTCTACTCAGCGATGGAGGACTACGTGATCGACATCATGATTGACAAGGGTCCGGGTGCCAGATCGGTGCGTCTTTCGCTCAATCCGTTCACCCTGGTTGGCGCCACCACAAGAAGCGGACTCCTCACCGCGCCTCTCCGCGAAAGGTTCGGAATCAACTGTGCTCTTGAATATTACGACACAGCCGAACTGATACGTATCGTGAAGAGAAGCTGTAGGATCCTCGGAGTTGCAATCGATGAAGAAGCCTCCCTTGAGATAGCTCTGAGAAGCCGGGGAACTCCGCGTATAGCCAATGCTCTGCTTCGCAGAGTAAGAGATTTCGCCCAGGTCATTGGAGACGGACACATCGACATCGAGATAGCCAGGTACGCACTTGACAAGCTCAAGATCGACAAGCGCGGTCTTGATTCGATTGACAACAAGATCCTCAAGACCATAATCTCCACTTTCAAGGGAGGTCCTGTCGGTGCTAACACCATAGCCACGTCGATAAGTGAGGACCAGGGCACCTATGAGGAAGTCTATGAACCATTCCTCATCAAGGAAGGGTTCATACTCCGCACACAGAGAGGAAGGGTGGCTACTGAGCTTGCCTACAAGCATCTCGGACTGGAAGATGAACTTTTAAAGAGAAAGATAGATGAAGGCTCGTTGTTTTAGTGTTATCGTGGCAGGACTGCTTACTGTCATTCCGTTCAAGGCATACTGCTGCACATCCGTGATAATCTCCGGAAAGGTCAGGTCGGACGGGAGACCTGTGATGATGAAGCACAGGGACACTGATGAACTCAACAACAGGATCCAGTGGATCCAAGGTGAGAGATATTCATTCACAGGGCTGGTTAATTCACCTGACAGGGACGGTGAAGAGGTCTGGTCAGGGACCAATTCGGCTGGGTTCAGCATAATGAATACCGCTGCATATAACCTTAAGAATGATGATGTTCCGAATTCTGAGATGAACTGCGAAGGTCTCGTCATGAGAGGAGCTCTTGAAGTTTGTGCAAGTTTCAAGGATTTTGAATTTTATCTTGACACTCTTGCCAGACCGATAGGAGTCCAGACCAACTTCGGTGTCATAGACGCTTTTGGAGGTGCCGCCTACTATGAGGTTGACAACACTTCCTGGGTGAGGTATGACGTCGATGACGAACCGGGCGGCTACATGGTTGTAACAAACTTCACCAGAAGAGGGGACCCTTCGCGCAAGGCCGGGGTCGACAGGTTCATCAAGGCCGGGGAGATCATGGCCGGAGCCGACATCGCAAATGTCACACACAAGGAACTTTTCAACCTGATAAGCCGTTCCGGAGTCCCTATCTCCAGGAACGCCACTTCAGCGTCTGTAGTGTTCGAAGGAGTCAAGCCAGGTGATGATCCTGCCGGGACTGTGATGTGGTCTCTGGTAGGTTCTCCTTGTACCGGAATATATATCCCTGTCAGAGTAGGTGACAAGGACACTGTGCCGTCTTTCCTCAAGGATTCCGAGGAGAACGAAAACTGCATGATCTGCGATCTTTCATTGATAGTCAAGAAGTTGTACGGTTATGCTGAAGGTATCTCACAGGATTGCAGGAAAGTCGAGGAATTCGTCGATTCGAAGTATGATGCCGGAATGTGCGAGAAAGCATATTCAAAATATGCTGAGAAGGCTTTCAAGAAGTATCGCAAGGTCTGTCTGAAGAAAATTTCCGAAAAGTCCGCTATCTGACATTTTTTCATGGATTTTTGACTTTGAACCACAGTTCCCGCATGCTTTTTAAGGCTCAGGAATTGTGGTTTACGATAAAAATGACTAAAATTGCAGAATAGATTGAATCTTACGGAGAATACAAAACAAATCATCTAAATATTATGTCCGATAAATTAATCTCAAAGATTCCTGACGGACCTTTGGCTGAAAAATGGACCAAACGTAAGTCGGAACTTCGTCTTGTCAACCCGAACAACAGAAGAAAGCTCGAGATCATCGTAGTTGGTACAGGTCTCGGCGGTGCATCCGCAGCTGCTTCTCTGGGTGAGCTCGGTTACAATGTCAAGGTCTTCTGTATCAGTGACTCTCCTCGTCGCGCCCACTCTATTGCCGCACAGGGAGGTATCAATGCTGCAAAGAACTATCAGAACGACAATGACGCTGTCTACCGTCTTTTCTACGACACAATCAAGGGTGGTGACTACAGAAGCCGTGAGGCCAATGTCTATCGTCTTGCTGAAGTCAGCGCCTCCATCATCGACCAGTGCGTCGCACAGGGCGTTCCTTTCGCCCGTGAATATGGCGGCTACCTTGCCAACCGTTCATTCGGTGGTGTTCAGGTAAGCCGTACTTTCTATGCCCGCGGACAAACCGGACAGCAGCTCCTTCTCGGTGCCTACGCCGCTCTGAACCGTCAGATAGCCGCTGGTACCGTGACCAGCTATCCTCGTCACGAAATGCTTGACCTTGTCATCATCAACGGCCAGGCAAAGGGCATCATCGCCAGGAACCTTGTCACCGGCAAGCTTGAAAGATTCGGCGCCCACGCTGTCGTCATCGCTACAGGAGGTTACGGAAACACCTATTTCCTCTCCACCAACGCCATGAACAGCAACGGTTCCGCAGCTCTCCAGTGCTACAAGAAGGGTGCTTTCTTTGCAAATCCATGCTTCGCTCAGATCCATCCGACATGTATTCCTGTCCATGGCGAGCAGCAGTGCAAGCTCACCCTCATGTCCGAGTCCCTCAGAAATGACGGACGTATCTGGGTTCCTAAGAAGATGGAAGACGTGATGAAACTCCGCAAGCATGAGATCAAGCCTTCACAGATTGCTGAGGAAGACAGGGACTACTACCTCGAGCGCCGCTATCCTGCATTCGGTAACCTCGTTCCTCGTGACGTCGCCTCACGTGCGGCCAAGGAGCGCTGCGATGCCGGCTACGGTGTCAACGAGACCGGTCTGGCAGTCTTCCTTGACTTCCAGGATGCCATCAAGCGTCTCGGACATCAGAGAGTTCAGGAGCGCTACGGAAACCTCTTCGACATGTACTACAAGATCAACAACGTAAGTCCATGGGAAGAGCCTATGATGATCTATCCTGCCATCCACTACACCATGGGAGGTATCTGGGTTGACTACGACCTTCAGACCACCATCCCTGGTCTCTATGCTATCGGTGAAGCCAACTTCTCCGACCACGGTGGAAACCGTCTCGGCGCTTCCGCCCTCATGCAGGGTCTTGCCGACGGTTATTTCGTAGTTCCCGTAACCATTGGAGATTACCTTTCCAAGAAATTCGCCGAGCCCAAGACGGATGTTACCACCAAGGAGTTCATAGAAGCTGAAAAGGCAGTGCAGGCACGAATCGACAAACTCTTCAGCATCAATGGTACCAAGACCGTCGATTCCATCCACAAGCGTCTTGGAATAATCATGTGGGAATATGTAGGAATGGCACGCGACGCCAAAGGTCTTGCCAAGGCAATAGAGGAAATCAAGGCTCTTAAGGAAGAATTCTATAAGGATGTCAAAGTTCCCGGCTCACAGTTCGAGTTCAATCAGGAACTTGAGAAGGCACTCCGTCTTGAGGATTTCTTCGAAATAGGTGAACTTATGGCACGCGACGCCCTCAACAGAAACGAATCCTGCGGCGGACACTTCCGTATTGAAAGTCAGACCGAAGAGGGTGAGGCAAAGAGGGATGATGCAAACTATATGTATGTTGCGGCTTGGGAGTACAAGGGAGAAGGTCAGGAGCCCGAACTCCATAAGGAACCTCTCAAGTACGAATTCATTGAAGTTAAGACCAGAAATT
>JAKSJH010000042.1 GCA_024398315.1 Bacteroidales bacterium | reverse complement strand
ACCGTACAGTTTCTCTTTCCCGACCATCTCCATAAGTGACACTGCCAATGTCTTTGAAATGGTCAGGAAACATCTGGGAATCAATAATGTAGATTTGCTGATAGGCAGTTCCATCGGTGGTTTCCATGCAAGCGAGTGGCTTGTAATGTGTCCTGATGCAGTCCGCTCTGCTGTCCTGATAGCCACTGATGTCAGGATCACTCCTTGGCTCGGCGCTACAGCAGAGGCGCAGAGGATGGCTCTGGAGGCCGATCAGACATTCCGTCAGGCTGAAGGTCTGGATGGTGGAAAGATGGGACTGAAATGCGCACGCGCCCAGGCTCTGCTGACTTACCGCACATATGACTGCTACATGAAGACCCAGTCGGAAGATGATCCGGACACTTTGTCAGCAGGCAGGGCGGCCTCTTACGAGAGGTACCAGGGAGAAAAGCTGGCGAAGCGCTATGATGCATATTCCTACTGGTATCTCTGCAATGTCCTGGACACCCACAACATCGGAAGGGGGAGAGGAGGAGTGGCTTCCGCTCTCTCAAGGATCAAGGCTCGGACCACTGTCATCTCGATAGACAGCGACGGCCTTTTCCCTCCTCACCGCATCAAGTCGTGGGCTGAACTGATTCCTGGAGCCGTTTTCAAAGAAATCACCTCCATCTACGGCCACGACGGCTTCCTCCTTGAATATTCCCAGCTCAAGGAAATCATCACTCCTTTGCTTCCATAGACAATTCAATGAATATGAATAAGTTCCCAAAAATCTTAACCCTTCTCGCAGCGGCATCCGTCTGCTTCTGCTCATGCTCGGACAAGGATGCTGAGTCTCTTCAGACTTTCCATCTTGACAATGTCGTGGTGCAGAATGAACTCTCGACCAGGATCGAGAGCAACTTCAACAGGCTTAATTCCGACATCTACCAGCCGCCTGTGGTCTACGAAGACAAGGACTGGCCGGGAGACTTCGTCGGAAGGACAATCCTGGGTCTCACGCTCGATTCAGAGGCTCTCCATTGCGACTCCGACCTTCTTGAGACACTCATCAAGGACTTGCCTTCATATTTCAACGCCAAAGGCTATCTCGGACCGGACTACACTCCTGCCATCAACGAGCAGCAGCTCTCCGGCCACGGCTGGCTCCTGAGGGGTCTGTGTGAATATTCAAAGAAGACCGGCGACAAGGCTGTCCTCGAAACCGTCCGCCAGATTGCGCACAATCTGTTCGTACCGGGACTGGGAACCTATTGCACCTATCCTATCGCCCAGGACCAGAGAACGACTGAAGGCGGTGAGGCTTCCGGCTCGATCGCCAGCAGTGACGAGCAGTGGATCCTCTCGACCGACATCGGCTGCATATTCATCGGAATGGCCGGTCTGATCGATGCCTACGAGATGGTTCCTGACAAGGAGATCAAGGCGACCGTGGATGAGCTCATTGCCCGTTTCCTCGAGGTTGACCTTACCGGCATAAAGGCCCAGACCCATGCCACCCTCTCCGCTCTGCGCGGTCTCATCAAGTATGCCGCCATCACCGGTGACGAGACACTTGTCGCTGAATCCGTCAAGAGATGGGACATCTATGTCAACGAAGGAATGGCCTGCTGCTACGGCAATCTGAACTGGTTCGGAAGACCTGACTCATGGACAGAACCTTGCGCCATCGTGGACAGCTACATAGTGGCCTTCGACCTTTGGAAGCTCACGAAGAACCCTGCCTACAGGGACATGGCTGAACTTATCGCCACCAACGCCATCGGTCACGCCCAGCGTGTCAACGGAGGCTTCGGCTGCGACAGCTGCCCTTCTGACGAGGACCCGTTCCTCAAGGTCATCATTCCTGAGGCAACATGGTGCTGCACGATGCGTGGCGCTGAAGGTCTGTCACGTATCGCCGAGTCCAGCTGGGCGGTCGAAGGCAAGTCGCTTTACGTTCCGTTCTACCGTCCTGGAGCCCTCTGCGCCGGTGACATCGAAGTCGAGGAAGTAACTGAATATCCGGCAGATGGCCATGTCTCCTTCAAGTTCCTCAAGAACGAAAGGGGAATCTACACTCTGGTCCTTCCAGAGCTTCCTTGGGCTGAGAACATGACTGTCACCGTCAACGGCGGGTCCGTCGAGGCAGCTGCTGCCGGCGGTCTTGTCAGCATCGACAGGAAGTTCGCTGAGGGCGACGTCGTCGAGGTCTCTTTCGACATGCCTCTTCGCAGCGACAAGTGGATGGGATCCAAGGACCGTTGGTACAAAGGCCCAGTCCAGCTCGGTTATAAGTCCGAGACTGCCATGGAGGAATTCGATCCTTCTCTCCTGACCCCTGTGCGCCACATGATGGAGATCATGGACCATGACCATGTCCAGGTGCTTTTCTAGCTTGAGTATTATCCAATTATAACACAAACTGATATGACTGTTACCAAGACAATCCTGGCTCCGCTGGCGGTTCTTTCCCTGCTTGCGGTGTCCGTCGTTTCGTGCGACAAGAAGGAGGATGCCGCAAGGCTGAGCGACAGCGAACTTGCCGCTCAGTTCAGCGATCCTTCCAACGAATGGAGAGGCAAGCCTTTCTGGGCCTGGAACGGTGAGCTCGAGAAGGATGAGCTTGTCCGTCAGGTCGATGTCCTCAAGGACATGGGCTTCGGTGGCTATTTCATGCATTCCAGAGTCGCCCTCGCCACTGAATATCTCGGTGAGGAGTGGTTCGACCTTACCAACGCAGTTGCCGACAAGGGTGAGAAGGAAGGAATGATCAACTACCTCTACGATGAGGACCGCTGGCCTTCAGGAACCGCCGGAGGCTATGTGACCATGAAGCCTGAGTTCAGGATGAAGCACGTCCATGTGACAACCTTCCCGAAGTCAGCCGACATGGAACTTGCAGACACTCTCCTTGCAGTGTTCACCTGCAACCTTGACGACATCTCTTTCACCGACCTTCAGAGGGTGAAGACCGTCGACGAAGCCATGGCTTCCAAGGGGAACACGGTTCTTGCTTTCTATGTCACTGAATCCGAGAGGTCCAACACCTACAACGGCTACACGATGGTCGACCCTCTCAAGCGTGAGGCCACCGACTACTACATCGAACTGACCCACGACAAGTATGCTGAGAAGTGCGGCAGCCGCATCGGAACCACCATCACCGGCATATTCACTGACGAACCTCACAGAGGACAGATCCTCAATGACTACGGTGACATCGAGAGTTCCGTCATCACCTGGACCGAGAAACTTCCGGAGGAATATTCAGCCCGCTTCGGAGCCGATCTTCTTGATGACCTCCCGTACATATTCTTCAGTCCTGAAGGCAGGACCTACGACAAGGCCAAGTGGCAGTACGTGGATCTCGCCCAGGACATGTTCCTCAGGAACTTCGTCATCCCTCAGCACGAGTGGTGCATGGAGCACGGCATCGCCTACACCGGCCACTTCCTCCACGAGGACAACCTTACATCCCAGGTGACCTGCCAGGGCTCCCTCATGAGGGACTACGAGCATCAGGATATCCCTGGAATCGACAACCTCACTCAGTACAACAGGTGCTACTGGGTGGCCAAGCAGGTGTCTTCAGTTGCTCACCAGGTGGGCAAGAAGATGATTCTCTCCGAGCTGTACGGCTGCTCCGGATGGCAGATGGAGTTCGAGGACTACAAGGACGCTGGTGACTGGCAGGCCCTCTTCGGAATCAATGTCCGCTGCCCTCATCTCTCATGGTACACCATGAAGGGAGAGGCCAAGCGCGACTATCCTGCTTCCATCAACTTCCAGTCCGGCTGGTACAAGGACTTCAAGTTCGTCGAGGACTACTATTCAAGGCTCGGTCTCATCCTTGCCCAGGGTCAGCCTCAGTGCGACCTCCTCGTCATCAGCCCTATAGAGAGCGTCTTCGCCCAGGTCGGCATCAAGACATTCAGCGGACTGTCTCCGGCATCTCCTGAGCTTATTGAAATAGAGCAGAACTACACCGATCTCTTTGACTGGATCGAAGGTGCGCACTATGATTTCGACTACGGTGACGAGGAGATGATGAGCCGTCTGTGCTCTGTCTCCAAAGACGAGGAGGGCGACCCTTGCATCCAGTTCGGCCAGATGAAGTACAAGTCAGTCTTCGTAGGTAACATGAAGACAATGCGCTCCAGCACTCTCGCTCTCCTCAAGGAATTCGCAGAGGCTGGTGGAAAGATCATTCTTGCAGGCGACGCCCCTTGCATGGTTGACGTCGAGTGCTCTGATGAGGCTTCTTCATTCCTCACGGCCAGCGCCAAGTGCGTTCCATACACCCGCGAAGGAGTCGTCTCCGCTCTCTCCGAGACCGTCGAGAGCATGATGAAGATCACCGACGGTGCAGGCAAGGACATCTCTGACATCCTCTGCCAGATCCGCAAGGACGGCGACCGCACCACCTATGTGATGATGAGCATGCTTTCCGACAGCACTTTCAAGTCTGTCAATGTCGTCCTTCCGTCTGAAGGCGAGGTCTCCCTCTGGAACTGCCGCGACGGCAAGGTCACATACCTCGGTAACACTGAAGGAAAGGGTGAATATTCCTTCGTGGCTGATTTCGCTCCTCTCCAGGAATATGTCTATGTGGTTTCCAAGGAACCTGTGGGTGAAGTCAATGAGAATCCTGCCTTCCCTGTATTCGACGAGGCCGAGCAGAAGGCCGAGGGTTATGAATATGCCCTCAATGAGATGAATGTCCTTCCTCTGGACATGGCTTCCTACAAGACTGCCAAGGGCGAGTCGAAGACCGAACAGGAGATCCTCCGCGTTGACCGTCAGATCAGAAGGGGCTTCGGCCTCAGATACCGTGGCGGCGGAATGCTCCAGCCTTGGTTCTTCAAGAAGTATTTCGGTGACACCAAGCCTTCATTCGGCGAGGTCGTTCTCAACAGTACGTTCGACATCCAGGTCATGCCTGAAGGTGAGATGTTCATCTGCATCGAGGGTGTGGAGGATTTCGAGGTGAAGGTCAACGGCACCGTCATCTCCACTGATGTCGACGAGTGGTGGATCGACCCTTGCTACAGCAAGATTCCTCTTGACAAGAAACTGCTCAAGGTCGGGAAGAACGTCATAACCCTCACGACTGACTTCACTGAGGACAAGAATCTTGAGGACATGTTCATCATCGGTGACTTCGGCGTCAGCCTTTCCGGCACAAAGACTGCCATCACCAGACTTCCTGAGACTCTCAAGCTCGGTGACATCGTCCCTCAGGGTCTTCCATTCTATTCAGGAACCGTCTCCTACAACTTCGGAAAGGTTGATGCAGCGCATATCCTTGCCTCTGAGTTCGGCGGTGCCTGCGTGAAGGCCAGGAAGGGTGAGAACTCGACCATGATCGCCTACGCTCCTTTCATCCAGGATGTTCCTGAGGGAGAAGATGATCTGTGGCTCGACGTCGTCCTTACCAGAAGGAACACCTTCGGCCCTCTCCACTATCTCCCTGCAAAGCCATGGGCGATAGGTCCTGAGCACTTCGTGACAAGCGGCAGCAGCTGGTCCGACGACTACGTCACCCTCCCTGCCGGTCTCCTCGATGCCCCTCTGTTCTCCAAGTAGGACACAACTTCTTAAGAACGAGGTCGACCATCACTACACGGTCGGCCTCGTTTGTTTAAATGGACGTCGTTGAGCGGCATCGGTACTGGATGTCTCAGGCAGCGTCGGCTTCGCCGACCCCTTCCGAAAGCCTGCGGCTTTCTCCCTCCCTCTAGCGCCGAGGGTGGCATCGCTGCCTGAGACATCCCGTACCGCTGCTAACGGTTGGTCTGCAGAATATGTTTGTTATTACGTAAAAAACTGAAGTAATTCATACCAGGAACAATTGTTCGGAGCAAAGGATTTGAAAAGATTTTATAAATTTACATAAACTTCGATATCATGGACATTCAAGTGTACATCATAAAGTAATTGAACCAGGTATGAATATGTCCGTCTACAGAAACTCTTTGCTTGAACATGCTCTGCATCCTGGGGTGGAATGCTTCTCGACTTTGAGAGAGGCCGTGCTTCCTTATCCTGTCCTTCAGGCACATCAGACTCACAGCGACAATGTTGCCGTCGTGAGCGACAGGTCCATGGTCAGGGATGATCTGGAAGGAGTCGATGCGCTTGTCACCGGCCTTCGTGATTTCGCCATAGGCGTCCGTACCGCCGACTGTATTCCGGTCCTGATGTTCGACCCTGTACGCAATGTCGCCGCTGCCGTTCATTCCGGATGGAAGGGGACTGTCAGGATGATTTCTTCCAGAACACTGGAAGTCATGAAGGAGCGTTTCGGCTCAGATCCATCCGATGTCATTGCCTGCATAGGGCCGGGAATAGGTCCTGACAGTTTCCAGGTCGGTCCGGAAGTTGTGGGCGTTTTCATTTCCGCAGGATTCCCTGAGAGTCTTGTCGAAGACCGTGGAGCGAAGGTCCCCGGTACGATGGAAGGGGGACTTCATCTGGACCTGTGGGAAGCCAACCGCTGGATTCTTGAAAGGTCCGGTGTGCTGCCCGTGAATATCTCTGTCTGTGGGATTGACACATATTCACACAACGACATGTTCTACTCCGCCCGGAGGGAAGGCATCTCCTGCGGGAGAATCATAAACTCGATCAGAATCATTTGAAAAACTTTTTGAAAACAGTATTCTATTTTTGGCACCTGTCTCAGGTATGACTCCTTGTCCAGCGCAGTCTTGCCCATCAACAGGAGCACCGATTCCTTATTCGGCATTGCTCCACGCATCCTGGTGACCCTCCGGAAGTACTTCTGTAGGTGCTCTATCCTGTTTGTCGATATTCATATCCGTCGCTGACCCTCAATATGTGAATGGGGTCTGCGATGCTCTGTTGTGTAAGTGGTTGATAATCAGATATGCTTTTCTGCCAACCGTCGCAGACTCCCTTGGGTGGGGAGGGTCTGCGACATAACAGAAAAGAGGCCCCTGCACAAGGAGCCTCTTCCATCTATGATTGAGTTTCAGAATTACTTCTCGACTGTGTAGGAGCCGGCGTTGTAGTCCTTGCTCTCGGTCTCGCCAGGGAGAGTGACTGTTGCTGTGGCACCTTCAGGAACGGTGAAGTTCCAGATCCACTTGTCGCCTTCGTACTTCCATGAGCTCTTGATCACACCGGCTGCTGAAGCATATTCAGCGTCGAGGGAACCGAGCCTCTTGTCAGGGACAGGGTTCATGATGATGTGCTTGAAGCCTGGCACTGCGACGTCGGACTCGATGCCGGCGCAGGTCTTCCAGATCCATGCGCAGACAGCTCCGTAGGCATAGTGGTTGAAGCTGTTCATGCCCTTAGGACCCATACCATATTCAATCATGTAGCTGTTCCAGCGCTCCCAGATCGTGGTTGCGCCATTGTCGATGGAGTAGATCCAGCTAGGGTTCTTCCTCTGGAGAAGAAGTTCGTAGGCGATGTCAACCATTCCGTTCTCGGTGAGGGTGGTCATGAGGATGGAGGTTCCGAGGAAGCCTGTCTGGAGGCAGTTCTCGTGCTGCTGGAAGTTCTCCCTGAGGCGTGCGATCATCGCTTCCTTGGCAGCACCCTCGACGAGGTTGCACTTGAGAGCGAAGAGGGCAGGGGTCTGCATGGTGTTGAGGATGGCGGTCTTGAAGGTTCCGTCAGCGTTGAGGAAGTTGGACTTCATGTAGGCGTTGGCGTTGTCCACCATGGCCTGGTATTTGGCGGCGTCACGTCCGGTGGCGGCAGCCATGTCGCGCATCATGCTGGCGTCGATGTACCAGTAGCAGGCGCTGAGGTAGTTCCAGTAGACGATGGTTTCAGGAAGAGGACCGTTAGGACCGAATGCACCGCCACCGCAGCTCTCGAGCGGCTCGTAGCTGAGCCAGTCTGCCCACTGGTAGTTGCTGTTCTCGGCCTTGAGGGCGTTGTGGGCGTACTTGGTTTCGTTGATGTGGTTCATGAACTTGTCCATGGACTCCCAGTTCTCATCGATGATGTCCTTGTCGTTGAACTGCTTCCAGACATTCCAAGGAACGATGATGCCTGCATCTGCCCAACCGAGACGCATCATGTCACCAGGCTCTGCACCGTACTGTGCGTATGGAGCAACTCCAGGGAAGCCTCCGAGAGGGCTCTGGGTGTCTCTCATGTCACGGGTCCACTTGTGGAAGAACCTTGATGTGTTGGCGAAGAAAGTACCGGTCTCGGTGAAGACCTGGGTGTCAGCTGTCCAGCCGAGGCGCTCGTTACGCTGAGGACAGTCTGTAGGGACTGAAAGGTAGTTTGAACGCTGTCCCCAGAGGGTGTTGGAGATGATCTTGTTGACGAGGTCGTTGCCGGTGGTGATCTTTCCGATCTCGATGTCCTGTGCGATTGATGTCACAGGGATTGACTCGATTGACTTGATGGTCACCTCAGCAGTTGCTGTGATGGAAGCGAACCTGTAGCCGAAGAATGTGCAGTGAGGATAGTATGAGACGAAAGCCGTTGCAGGGCCGAAGGTGTAGTTGAGAATCAGTCCGGTGGCAGGGATACGGAGGTTGGTTCTGTGGCAGCTGCCCTCAGGACCGTCCATTCCGCGGCTCTCTGCGCCGTTGCCGTCGTTGAGGAGCTCGGCAGGGAGGCAGGTGAGGACTGTACCCTCAGCGGCCTTGAATTCGAATGAAGGAACGGCTGAAGCATTCTGACCGAAGTCTACGACGAGGGTCTCGCCAGGCTTGACTGTCATAGGCTCGCCTGCTGAGAATTCGTTCTTGATGACCACCTTGCCGAATTCGCCTTCCTTTGCGCCTTCAACTTCTTCCCAGACGTATGCCTTGACAGGAGCGAGAGCGATGTCCTTGCGGAGGTAGATTTCAGCACCGTTGTTAGGGAGGATCTCGCCCTTGAACTCTGTGTTGACTTCAGGGGTGCCGAGCTTGTCGATGCAGTCGAAGCCCATTGGCTCGCGGGCGTCGTAGTCCTCACCGTCATAGATGGCGGCATGCTTGACGGGACCAGCGATACCTGCTTTCCAGTTCTCGGTGTCGGCCCCGAAGAGCTACTTGCTGCCGTCTGCGTAGGTGAGCTCGAGGACACCGCGGAATGCGCACTTCTTTCCTACCATTCCGTCTGTTCCGGCAGGGGTGATGATCTTGTCAGCCCACCAGCCTGGAGTGACCTGTACTGAAAGAATGTTCTCGGCGCCGGCCTTTGCCTTGAAAGCGTCGGTCACGTCATAGGTGAAGGAACGCTTGGTCTTCTGGCTGTGGGTGAAACCAGGCTTGAGGAATTCTTCTCCTACAGGGTTGCCGTTGACGTAGAGCTCATAGACTCCGAGTCCTGCGGTCATCCATTTTGCCGAGGTTACGTTCTGCTCGTTCTTGACAGTGGCGGCGAACCAGTTTGCACCGTCGGCGGCACGGTCACCGTCATAGATTTTCTTGGTGATGACAGGAGCGTCAACGACCGAAATCCACTGGGAGCTCTCCCAGGCGGAATCATCAAGGGCATCAGTGAGAGTTCCGACTTTGGTCACAGCAGGGGAGCTGCAGGAAACCGCGGCCAGGACGGCCAATGCCATTGCATGGAATGATTTTGCTTTCATGTGATGGTTATTAAATGTGAATATGAATATGTTTAATTCTTGAACGAGTGGATCGGGGCAGGGATGCTTCCTGTTCGGGTTATGAACTCCTCGCAGCTGAAACCGTTGACTTTCATTATTGGAGCCGTTCCGAGAAGGCCTCCGAGCTCGATGCTTTCTCCGACATCCTTACCTTCGACAGGAAGAATCCTCACGGCGGTGGTCTTCTGGTTGATCATTCCGATGGCGGCTTCGTCTGCGATGATTCCGGAAATGGTTGCAGCTGAGGTGGTTCCAGGAATGGCTATCATGTCAAGTCCGACTGAGCAGACGCAGGTCATGGCCTCGAGCTTCTCTATGGTCAGGGCTCCGCATTCGACAGCCTCGATCATTCCGGCGTCCTCGCTTACAGGAATGAACGCTCCGCTGAGACCTCCTACGTAGGAGGAGGCCATCACACCGCCTTTCTTGACCTGGTCGTTGAGGAGGGCGAGAGCGGCAGTGGTGCCTGGTGCTCCGCATCTTTCGATGCCCATGGCTTCGATGATTTCGGCCACGGAGTCACCGACGGCAGGTGTCGGGGCGAGCGAGAGGTCTATGATGCCGAACTGGACTCCAAGCCTGGCGGCGGCTTCCTGGGCCACCATCTGTCCTACTCTGGTGATCTTGAACGCTGTCTTCTTTATCGTGTCGCAGAGGACCTGGAAACTCTGTCCATGGCACTTGTCAAGAGCCGCCTTGACTACTCCCGGACCGGACACGCCTACGTTGATGACTGCATCACCCTGGGTAACCCCGAGGAACGCGCCCGCCATGAACGGGTTGTCGTCAGGGGCGTTGCACAGGACGACCAGCTTGGCGCAGCCGATGCATTCACGGTCGCCTGTCCTGTGTGCGGTCTTCTTGATGATTCTTCCCATCAGAGAGACGGCATCCATGTTGATGCCCGTCTTGGTGGAACCGACGTTGACGCTTGCGCAGATGTTGTCAGTCACTGCAAGAGCCTCGGGAATGCTCTCTATCAGGAGCCTGTCGCTTTCTGTGATTCCCTTTGAGACTATTGCTGAATATCCTCCCAGGAAGTTCGCTCCCAGGTCCTTGGCGACTCTGTCGAGCGTCTTGCAGATAGTCACATAGTCGTCCGGAGTCCTGCAGCAGGATGCGCCGACGAGCGATATCGGGGTGATGGATATTCTCTTGTTCACGATCGGAATCCCGAATTCGGCCGAGATCGAGTCCGCGGTTGCTGCAAGATTCCCTGCATGCCTGCGGATCTTGGCCTCTATCCTTGCACATGTCTCTTCCACAGTGGCTGCGGAACAGTCCAGAAGACTGATTCCCATCGTCACCGTGCGCACGTCCAGATTCTCGTGCTCTATCATGTTGGTGGTCTCGAAGACCTCCTTGATGTTCAGCATTTTCTGTAAGATGTTAGATTCTGTGCATCATGTCGAATATCTCTTCCTTCTGGCAGCGGATGTCCACTCCCATCTGGCTTCCCATCTCCTTCATGTCCTTGGCGAAGGATTCGAAGGACTGGTCTATGCCCGCTACGTCCACAATCATCATCATGTTGAAAAATCCGTCCAGAACCGTCTGGGCGATGTCCTTGATGTTGACATTGTGCTGGTAGAGGAATTCACTGCACTTGTAGAGAATGCCGACAGCGTCTTTGCCGACAACTGTTATGACTGTTTTTTCCATATTCTGCAATATAATAATTTTCAACCTGCAAATCTACCTATTTTTAAGGATTTTTTTCTATATTTGATGAAGACAAATCAACTTGAAATGAAAAGAATAATTGCAGTCGCTTCAATCTTGCTCGGATTGTCAGTCTGTTCCTTCGCTCAGACCAGTTCGGCATCTCCCGTTGACAACGGAAAAGCATTGATGAACCCTTTCATGGGATGGCAGATCTATTACTATTCCAACGTGTTGGACAACTACGGATCCAAACTGGAACCGGAAGACACCGTCGACGAGTTCGAAGGTGCAGGAGTCGTGTTCTTCCGCCTTCCCTGGGCCTTCATCGAAACAGAGAAGGACAAGTTCAACTGGGAGATAATCGACTCTCCGGCGCAGAGATGGGTTGAGAAAGGCTATCAGATCGCCATTCTCGTGACCTCCACGGAGAACTGGACCCGCCAGGGCACTCCTCAGTGGGTCTACGACGAGGGTGCGAAGTACTATGAAGTGGACGGCTTCATAGAGCCTGAATACAACGACAAGAAGTTCCTCAAGGCCGTAGACCATTTCGTCTCCGCTCTGGCCGAGCGCTATGACGGCGATCCGAAGGTCGCCTATGTGGGTGTCGGCAATTTCGGAATGTGGGGCGAAGGCCACACGGTGCTCACCACCCCGAAGCATGGCAAGGAATGGGGCTTCAGCACCAAGAAGAAATACATCGACATCTACGCAAAGCATTTCAAGAAGACCCAGCTTGTCGTTTCTGACGACATCGCCGACCCTTACATCCGTCAGGACCACTTCAAGATCACCGACTACGCTTTCAAGAAAGGTGTCTCGCTGAGGGACGACAGCATCCTCGTGCAGCCTTATCCTAACTCATGGTTCCATGACGGACTCGCCCAGCAGTTCTGGCCTTCGATGCCGGTCGTGGTCGAACACGAGCACTATATTCCTTCAGTCAACAGGGGAGCGTGGGACAAGGAGCTTCTTCTCAAGGCTGTCGAGGACTACCATGCGTCCTATCTTTCCATCCACTGGCATCCGCATGTCGAATATGAAGGCAACAAGGACATCATCCCACGCATCAACCGCAGGCTTGGCTACCGCCTCCAGCTTGACAAGGCCGAGTGGCCTTCCGTCATCACCAAGGGCGAGGCGTTCACCATCAAGTCCTCATGGAAGAACGGCGGAGTGGCTCCATGCTACAATGGAGGCTACCCTTGCTTCACAATCAAGAATTCGAAAGGCGGCATCGTGGCTGTCCTTGTAGATTCCAATCTCAATGTGAAGGATCTCCAGCCTGGCAAGCCTGGCGAGGCTCCTGCCCTGTCTACAGAATGCGAGTTCACTGTCGGACAGATCTTCGACAATCCTCTCGGAACCTATTCGAGAGTCGTTCAGAAGGGCGATTTCCAGATCTATTTCTCTGTAGGAGAGATTGACGGGACTCCTGCCTACAACCTCCCGTACGATGGCTGCGACGGCCACAAGCGTTATCTCATCGGAAACATCACCATTAAATAACATGAAAAGATATTCATACATCATAGCCGCCATTGCGCTTGCCGCCCTGGTATTCTGTATTGACGGCTGCGGTCCGCAGGTTCATCAGCCTGCCAAGGAAGGGGAATACAGGTCCATGATCCGTCTGTGGCCGCAGCACCATCTCGTCGATACATTGGAACAGCAGCTCATCGAGGCTTTCAAGAAGTATCCTGAATGCTGCGACGAAGTATGGTTCTGCGTCGAGGATGGACTTGACGTCACCCCGGAAGAGCAGGCGAAGAGGAGGGACAAGCTGATGAAGGCTGCCGATGATGTGCGTTCTCTCGGAATCATCGCAGGACTCCAGACCGTCACGATCGGCCATCCAAGCCACACAACTGTGGATTCCGACACGAACATCTTCGGATGGCGGGCAATGACAGGTCCTGACGGCTCACATTGCTCCTCTCAGACCTGCCCGAGGGACTCGTCCTTCCTGGCTTTCCAGGCCGCCTACCATGCTTATTACAGTGAGACGCTCCAGCCTGACGGGATCTACATCGATGACGACCTCCGCATCACCCAGCATTATCCGGCCTCCTGCATCTGCTTCTGTGACCACTGTATCGCCGAGTTCAACGCCAAGCACGGATATTCATACACCCGCGAGGGCCTTGTCAAAGCTCTCCTCGACAACGAGGACGGTGTCAGGGGCAACTGGATCGCATTCTCCCAGGAAAGTCTCGGAATTGTCGGAGGGTACATCGGCAAGGCCGTCCATGAAGTCTCTCCT
>JAKSJH010000041.1 GCA_024398315.1 Bacteroidales bacterium | reverse complement strand
GAAGAAATCAACGGCGAGAAAGCCGTGGAACATCTTCTGCTCAGGAGCTCCGGCAGCAAAAGCGACAGCCTCGAAGAGGTGGTAGCCGACAACCATCAGCGCCGCGACTCCTCTGAGTCCGTCGAGGAGAAGGTAGTGTTCCTTAGTCTTGTTCTGCATTGAAAGTCGATGTTTGTTGCGTATTCTCTCAAAGATAAGATTAATAATCGTAACTTTGTACAATCATGGACAAGAAAGAACTGGAAATAATGGCTCCGGCCGGCAACTTCGAATGCCTGACCGCCGCAATCCAAGGAGGAGCCGACTCGGTGTATTTCGGAGTGGGAAGACTCAACATGAGATCCCATTCCGCCAACAACTTCTCTCCTGACGACCTTCAGGAGATTGTAAGAATATGCCGGGAGAACGGTGTCAAGACCTACATGACGCTCAACATCGTCCTCTACGGAGAAGACCTGGAGCCGATGCGTGAAGCTCTGGACGCCGCCAAGGCAGCCGGTGTAGATGCCATCATAGCCTCGGACATGGCTGCGATAGCATATTGCCGCCAGATCGGTCTGGAGGTCCACATCTCCACCCAGCTCAACGTCTCCAACATCGAGGCCGTGAAGTTCTATTCACAGTTCGCCGACGTGATGGTCCTGGCCAGGGAGCTCAATCTGGACCAGGTCAAAGCCATCCATGAGGCCATAGTCGCAGAAGGGATCAAGGGTCCGTCAGGCAACCTCATAAGGATCGAGATGTTCGCTCACGGAGCATTGTGCATGGCCGTTTCCGGCAAGTGCTACCTGAGCCTGCAGACCTACGGGGCTTCCGCCAACCGCGGGGCCTGCTACCAGCTCTGCCGCAGGGGCTATGAAGTGAAGGACCTCGAGACCGGAACCACACTTGAGATCGACAACAAGTACATCATGTCCCCGAAGGACCTGTGCACCATCGAGTTCATGGACAGGATCATCTCCTCCGGAGTCAAGGTCTTCAAGATAGAAGGCAGGGCCAGGAGCTCTGAATATGTCAAGACAACCACGGAGTGCTACCGCCGTGCCGCGGATGCTGTCTGTGAGGGGTGCTATACTCCCCAGATGGCCGCTCAGTTCAAGGAAAGACTCGGCAAGGTCTTCAACCGGGGCTTCTGGGACGGCTACTACATGGGCGCGAAGCTCGGCGAATGGAGTTCCATCTACGGGAGCAACTCCACCCGTAAGAAAGTCTACTGCGGCAAGGTCACCGACTGGTTCTCGAAGATCGGTGTGGCTGAGATACTTGTCGAATCCGAAGGCATGGCAGTCGGAGACGAGGTGCTGATCGTAGGTGAGACGACAGGGGTGATCGAGATGACCGTCCCTGAGATCCGCTACGAACTGAAACCTGTCGAGAAAGTCACCAAAGGCCAGCTGTGCTCGATCCCTGTGACATTTCCCGACGACATCCGTACTCCGGGCGGAAAGAAGGTCCGCCGCGGAGACCGCCTTTACATCTGGAAGGAGGCCTGACCGGTCTAGACGATGCCTATGATGTCACGTAGGGAGGTGATGCCCAGGCGCTCCATCTCGGCAGGAAGGGCCTCGATGATGTCCTTGCAGGCGAACGGGTTGCGGAGATTCTCCGCACCGACCTGGACAGCCGAAGCGCCGGCCATCATCATTTCGATCACGTCGGACGCTGTGGCGACACCACCGCAGCCCATCACCGGGACCTTGCAGGCGTGAGCCACCTGCCAGACCATCCTTACTGCGACCGGAAAGACCGCACGGCCTGAGAAACCGCCCATCTTGTTGGCTATGACAGGGCGACGGCGCATCGTGTCGATTCTCATCCCAAGGAGAGTGTTGATCAGCGTGAGACCGTCAGCTCCAGCATCCTCGCAGGCGCGGGCGATGGAGACGATGTCCGTGACGTTCGGACTGAGCTTGATGAAGACCGGTTTGGTCGTCACCGCCTTGACTGCAGCAGTCACTTCAGCCGCCGCCTTCGGATCAGTTCCGAAAGCCATTCCACCGTTGTGGACATTAGGGCAGGAGATGTTTACCTCAAGGATTGCGACCTGGTCCTCCTTGTCGATGAGAGAACAGGTGTGAGCATATTCAGGGACGGAAAAGCCACTGACATTGGCTATTATCGGCTTGTGGAAGACTTTGCGAAGGGCGGGAAGCTCTTCGGAGATGACAGCGTCGACACCCGGGTTCTGAAGTCCGACAGAATTGATCAGGCCGGACTCGCACTCGGCGATGCGTGGGGTGGGGTTGCCGAAACGCGGCTCGGCGGTCGTTCCTTTGATAGAGATGGAACCGAGTATGTCAAGGTCGTAGATCTCAGCCATTTCCAGACCGAAACCGAAAGTGCCGCTGGCCGGGATGACCGGATTGGTAAGCTCGACGTTACCGAGCCTTGTACTTATGTCTACCATGTTATTTCCTCCCTTTTGAAGACAGGGCCATCCTTGCAGACCCTCTTTGCTCCGAGGGTGGTCTTGCAGGTGCAGCCCATGCATATTCCGAAACCGCAGCCCATTCTTTCCTCGAGACTCAGCTGCGCAGGGGCGTCGGTGGCGGCGCAGAGAGCCTTCATCATAGGCATCGGACCGCAGGCGAAGATGTAGTCGCAGAGCACACCGCTCTCGCGGATGGCATCGGTCACAAAACCCTTGCATCCTCTCGAGCCATCTTCTGTAGCCACAATGAAATCAGCTCCGACAGACTTGAAAAGGTCCTCATTGAAGACCTCGTCACCGGTCTTGAATCCGGCCACGACGGTCACCTTCCTTCCTCTGGCAAGAAGTTCCTTGGCAAGGAGGAAGAGCGGAGCGAGACCGATGCCGCCGCCGACAAGGACAGCAGACGAGCATTCGACCGAAGAGTCGAAGCCGTTGCCGAGAGTCACGAGAGTGTCTATCTTCTCTCCCGGAATCATCCGGGACATCAGTTCGGTTCCTTTGCCAACCACCCTGTAGTCCAGGGTGAGGGTGCCGTTGTCCCAGTCACAGACCGAGATCGGTCTGCGGAGAAATAATCCTTCCAGTTCGAGGTTGACGAACTGACCTGCCTTGCAGGGAGCGCAGCCGTCAAGCTTCATCTCGAATATGTTCCCGCACAACCGGCGGTTGCTGACCACTGTCAGAATCTGTTGTTGCATATTGCTGTTACTTTTTCTTTTCAGGTGAATGGGCGAAATGACGTGGCCCTTCGACGGAGCGCCAGTAGTCCGAATCAAAATCCTCAGGATGGATGAAAGGGCCGTCATGGTCGATGACGAAACTGAGATAGGTGATCTTGTAGCCCTGCTCCATGAACATCCTTTCGTAGAAGGTCCTGACCTCGAACAATGCCTCCACCGCAGACTTGCCCGAGACCGAACGGAGTTCACTGTCAAGTACTTCCTTGCGTCCGGAGCCGTAGAGGTCCTCAGTGCAGGCAAGCATCTTCAGGCCGTTGGCGCGGACAACCGCCTTAGTATATTCATGAAGGAAACGGCTGTCTGTCTTGAGATGGATGATGCCGCCCTTGCGGAGGAAGCGGCGGTAGCGCTCAAGGAAAAGAGGGCTTGTCAGACGGCTGTTCTCGCTCTTCATCTGGGGGTCCGAGAAGGTCAGCCATATTTCCGAAACCTCCTCCGGAGCGAAGAATGCGTCGATGAACTCGATCCTTGTGCGGAGGAAGGCGACATTCGGCAGGGCGTCCTGTGTAGCGGCTTTCGCTCCTTTCCAGAGGCGCGCTCCCTTGATGTCCACTCCGATGTAATTGGCCGAAGGCTCCCTGCGGGAAAGGTCGATGGTGTATTCACCCTTGCCGCAGCCAAGTTCGAGCACTATCGGAGCGGCTGAAGCGAACATCTTCTCGTTCCAGTGGCCGCGGATGGGGTGGTCCTTCAGTCTGAGACCTTCCGAAGGTTCTCCGCTCTTGTCCAGGACCTCCGACGCATCCGGCTGCAGAAGGCAGCCGAAGGTCTCGTTCTCTGCGAATTTGCGTAATTTATCGTGTCCCATTCTGTTCTTTTCTTTCTATAATGATTCCCAGCCCGCTCAGGCATTCGGGATTGTTGCGCACCTGTACCCGGAGTCTCCACTCTCCAAGTTCTGAAGGGACGAAAGCATCCTTGTAGGCGAACCTGTAGTCCTTGCTTGAATAGGCCGAGTCAATCGGTTCGTCAAGGTTCAGGACCAGGTTGTCCAGGAAAGACGAGTCCGACGGTGCTATCCATCTGACACCCAGATCCAGGCTGTCCGCGGCATAAGGCTTGAACGGTCTGCGCTCCACCCTCGTGTAGAAGGAGATTGAATATGTTGTCAGAGTGTCTGACAGATCCAGATTGAACGAATATGTGTCACCATATTCAGACTTCTCGCGCGAGATGTACGGAGCGATGGACACAGGACGGCTGCAACCCCATAGGGAGGCTGCCAGAATAACTGCCGTCAGTGCCTTTTTCATCCTTCCTGATTCTTGTCCGAAGCTGTCTGAGGAGCGTCTTCCTGGCGAGGAGCATGAGGTTTCCTTCGCTCGCCGCCATGGTTGTTACGATGCCGTCCCTGCCTGTCGCCGCGCCCCTGGCGAGGTTCAGAAGAATGTTCTTCCCGAGCCTGTCCTTCATCGTTCCTTGCAGGTTTGTCACCTGAGCGTCCGCGGTTGTTTTTTCCACGGGAGCGGTTGCGGGACTTCTTCGGCTTGTCGAACCTTGTGATGCTGTCGTCCCCGACGGCGGAGACGAACTCAGGAGCGTCAGGTTCAATGTCCGGCAGCAGAGACTCCGGACGCTCACCGTTCCTGTTCATCATCTGTATCTCACGGACTTCGGAAGCGGAGAGAGGGATCAGATTCGCAAGAGATCCCTTCTCGTAGGTGAAATAGAGGGTCTCCTGAAGGATGTCAACCTTGGCCAGATAGGCCGGACCATCCTCAAACTCAAGAGGTTCCTTCACGGAAGGAATTCTCGAGTGGGCATCGGCGTAGTTGGCGACCTCGTAGTTCAGACAGCACTTGAGCTTGCCGCACTGGCCTGCCAGTTTCTGAGGGTTGAGGGAGAGGTCCTGAATCCTTGCGGCCGAAGTGGAGATAGACTGGAAATTGGTGATGTAGTTGGCGCAGCAGAGCTCCCTGCCACATATTGCCAGACCACCGATGAGACCTGGTGCCTGACGGGCTCCGATCTGCTTCATCTCTATCCTGAGGTGGAACGCTTCAGCATAGACCTTGATGAGCTGACGGAAATCGACACGGCCGTCAGCAATGTAGTAGAAAATGGCCTTCGTGCCGTCTCCCTGGAACTCCACGTCACCGACCTTCATGTCGAGTCCGAGTTCGGCGGCTATCCTTCTGGCTTGGATCATGGTGTCCTGTTCGCGGGCGATCGCCTCCTGCCACTTCTCGATGTCGAACTGCTTCGCCTTCCTGTAGATCTTCTTCAACTGGGTCTCTTCCGGAGAGATTCCCTTGCATTTGAGCTGACGCCCCACCGCAGGCCCCTCCAGGACCACGATTCCGAGGTCATGGCCATTGGCTGCCTCTACAATGACAAGGTCGCCGGTCTTGATCGTCTGACCGGAATTGTTGACATAGAAATCCTTGCGGGTGTTCTTGAAACGTACTTCGAATATATCCTTGTACTGCGCCTGGGTGACACCTTCGAACCAGTTGAAGTCAGCGAGCTTGCAGCATCCCTGACGGTATTCGCATTCCGTCTCGCCGGATTCCGGATTCTTCGTGACAGAACAGCCGCGGCTGCAGTCAAAATGTATGGTTTCGTTGTCTCTGTTGTCCATGTTAATCGTTCATCATATTACTGAAAACATCTGTCCGACAAGGTCGTAGAACAGAATCTTCTGGTTCACGTTCCTGTCGAGCATCATCTGGGCCTTGTCAAGGCATCCCATGGCCAGCCTGGGGAAAGACTTCTTCATCTTCCTGGCGAAAGACGGAAAGGTCCCTTTCTGCCCATCGGTCAGGTTGACAAGGTTCTCCAGCCCTTGCTGGAGAAGGAATATCTTTCTCAAGGACTCCCCTGCATACCTGCAGAAAGCCTTCTGGGACTCTCTGGAAGGCAAGGCCGCCAGAGAATCCGCACATTCCAGCAAAGAGGAAAGATCCTTGCCGGAGAGAGAGTTCATCATGTTGATGAAGAGTTCGTCCTGACTCTTTGACGCCTCGTTGTCCGTCAAAGTCCGGAGCGCAGTTCCGACGCTTCCGCCGGCGGACTCGGCAGCCTCTCTCGCAAGCTGTTCATCCTTGCCGAACTGTTCTGTCAGGACACGTACGACATCCTCTTTGGACAGAGGATGGACCCTGAGCGCCTGGCAGCGGGACGAAATTGTCTGGAGGACTTTCTCCGGAGCATGGGTGACCATTATGAAAACGGTCTTCTCCGGCGGTTCCTCAACAGCCTTTAGAAGCCTGTTGGCGGAAGATGCGTTCATCTTCTCGGGAAGATAGACCACAACCGCCTTGTAGCCGCCCTCAACAGGGGAAAGGTAGACTGTCTCGAGGATTTCCTTCGCCTGGGAGTTGTTGATGGCAGTCAGTTTTCCCTGGATTCCGAAAGCCGCGTCCACCTCGTTCGCCAAGGCATAGGGATTCGCCGCCATCAGTTCCCTCCAGTACCTGAGGAACAGGATAGAACGAAGCGACTCGACCTTCTCGTTCACCTTGGTGCCGTTGGCGACAGGGTAGACGAAATGGATGTCAGGATGGATCATCGCACCGACCCTGTGCTCGTCGTGGAACAGTTCTCCCAAGAATGCCAGGGCAAGGGCAAGGGCGCCGCATCCGTCATTCTCGTACAGCATCATGGCATGAGGGATGCGTCCTGTCGAGACCATCCCCTCAAGAGCCTTGACGGCATCCTGGTTGCCTATGAAACTGTCAAGTGTCATGTGTTTCTCACTGCAGTGAATCCTGCCACTTCCGCCAGCCAGCGCTTGTCCTCAGATTCAGGAAGGGCTGAAAGGGCGCTTATGGCCTCTTCTACATAGTCATTCAATTTCCTGCGGGCATATTCAAGACCTCCGTTGTCCATCACGAACGACTGAATGTCCTTCTTGTACTCAGGATGCTCCGGAATGGAGCACACCTTACGGCGTATTCCCGTCCCCTCCTCGGCGGACACTGACGCCAGCGCTCCAAGAAGAGGAAGAGTAATCTTCTGCTCGTCCAGGTCGATGCCGACCGGCTTGCCGATCTTCTCAGAAGACACTGAATAGTCGAACATGTCATCCCGGATCTGGAACGCAAGTCCAAGCGAGACCGCATAGCGGCGGACAGCCTCGACATACTCGTCGGGAGCCTCAACCGAAATCGCCGCGGAGACAGCGGCAGTCTCGAACAGAGAGGCTGTCTTTGAATATATTATCTTGAAATAGTCCTCTTCGTCGGTGTCTCCGATGCCGGCCTTCTGAAGCTGGAGCATCTCCCCCTCGGCCAGATCCGAAAGGGTCTTGCTGAACAGCCGGATCACTTTCGTGGCATCATTGTCGGCGCCGAGGATGTTGTCCATGGCGCGTACAAGCCAGAAGTCCCCGATCAGCACAGAAGCAGGTCCTCCGAGAACAGCCATCACGCTTGGATGGCCCCGCCTTTCAGAACTGTTGTCCGCCACGTCGTCGTGAAGGAGAGTGGCGTTGTGAAGCAGTTCAGACGCTGCGGCGAACCGGAAGCTGTCCGCTGTCACTTTCCCGCAGGAGCATGCCCTTGCGCAGAGGAGCGCAACAATAGGGCGGAGCTGCTTGCCGCCATTGGAAAGTATGGTTTCATTGGTGACGTCCAGCAGCTGTATGTCAGACTTGAGGGAGGACCGGATCAGGGCTTCCACAGCCTTCCAGTCATCCCCCAGGAATGATTTGATTTCCGCCAGGTTCATGTTGCAGGGGTGTCGGGAATTATATGAACAAAGCCACGGTCACAGCGAAGCCGTGGAAATTGTTTCCGCTCCCGATGCCTTTGATTGTGTCGACGGTCGTGGATAGATCGGACTGTGAGAATCCACCGAAATTCCAGAACCATTTGCCTGAAACCTGGAGTCCCCAGACATCTATGCCTGCTCCGAGACCGAGACCGTATTCAATTTTCTTGAAGGAGTCTCCTGTGAAATTGTCCTCGCTTGAGAAGTTCATGCGGTAGCCGACGAACGGTTCGGCGAGAAGATACGGACGGAAAAGAAGGAGGTCCGGCCCCCACTGGAACTGGACAGGAATCTCGGCATAGCCGACCTTTGTCTCCATCGATTTTGTGATGTCCGTCATTGTACTCTGCCCGACCTGGCCGAGGTTCATTCCCTTGACCTGATAGGTGATGGCAGGCTGCACGCTGAAGCCGAGGCCGAGAGGGAACTGCGCCATGACACCGGCATGGTAGAGGGAGATGTTCTTGGTGTCGATGTTCTTGATGTCCGTAGTAGACGAGGTGGCACCGACAAGGATGCCCCAGCGGTTTTCACCGTAACCTCCAGCGAAGGCCTGGGTTCCTGCAAGGAGTGCGGCCAGCGCCACAAGCAATGTTGCTGCTCTTTTCATGGTTCGAATTATTTACAGAAGTGAATCGAGTTTTGCCGAAATCTCAGCCTTGGTGACATTGCCGACCAGCCTGTCTGCAACAGCGCCGTTCTTGATGAAGACCAGAGTCGGGATGTTTCTGACGCCATATTCAGCAGGTGCGTCCTCACATTCGTCGACATTGCATTTGACCACGGCGACCCTGCCGTCATATTCATTGGCGATGGCCTCCACGGTAGGGGCAAGTGCGCGGCAAGGACCGCACCAGGTGGCCCAGAAATCAATCATCACGACAGAATTGCCGGAAATGAGACCGGCAAGGTTCTCATTTGTAGCAGTTATTTCCATATCATTGAAAATTTCAAAAGTTAAACAAACGTGTCCGGAAAGAAAACCCTTTCTCTCCCGACACAAATATAATAAATTCGCGGACTACTTCAAACAGGTCAGACAGACTGTTCGATGTTCCATGAATATGCCCTCAGGCCGAGCATCCTGTTGTCCTCGTCTTTCTTCTTCAGAGCCTCCATGATTCCAGGGGCCTTTTCGTCAGGGACGATGGTCAGCGTTGCGTAGTTCTGCGTAGGCCAGGCATGGTCGCCGAGATGAGGTTCGCCGTCAACTCCTCCCCTTCCCTGGATGTCCATCCACTGGGTGAAGCCCTTCTGACCGAATTCCTCGAGAAGTTCGGTGATTTCAGTGCCGTAGGCCTGGTTGTATGCTATGAATATTGCTTTCATGTTGATTGTCTTTTAGTTACTTGGCGGCCTTGCGGGCGGCCTTCTTCTCCTGACGGGTTGCGAACACGCAGTAGACTGAAGGGATGAGGATGAGAGTGATGAGGGTCGAGATTGTAAGACCCCAGCACACCGACATACCGAGGGAGCGCCACATCTCGGAACCTTCTCCACGGCCAAGGGCCATAGGAAGCATACCGAGGACGGTGGTGAGAGTGGTCATGAGGATAGGACGGAGTCGGCTGCGGGCAGCGGTGACGGATGCATCCACGGCGCTCATTCCCCTTTCTCTCATGAGGATTGTGTAGTCGATGAGCACGATACCGTTCTTCACGACAATACCCAGAAGGATGATGATACCGATCATGGCCATGACACCGAGAGCCGTACGGGTCACACCGAGTCCGAGAAGGACACCGGTGAATGCGAACGGCACGGAGAACATGATCACGAAAGGACTCATGAACGATTCGAACTGGGAGGCCATCACCATGTAGACAAGAATAACGATGAGCACCATCAGGATGATGAGGTTGCGGAACATCTCCTGCTGGTCCTCGAAGTCTCCGGTGAATTCGGTGGTGATGTTGTTCGGAATCTCGGTCCTGCTGATTATCGCATTCGTAGCTTCAACAGCCTCGCTCAGGGCATGGCCGCGGGAGACGATTCCCGTCACGGTTATGTATCTCTCACGATTCTTTCTCTCGATCGTAGGAGGGACCTTGGACTCGACGACCGTGCCGACTTCCTTGACCTTCACAGCCTTGCCTGCAGGGGTGTAGAGGATGATGTTCTCGATGTCGGCGATGCTGGAACGGAACCTCTTGTCAAAGATGACGCGGATGTTGTACTCCTCGCCTTCCTCCCTGTAGAAGGAACCGACGGAACCGCTCATCGCAGCGCTGAAAGCGGAAGCGGCTGAAGTGGAGTTGAGACCGTTGAGAGCAAGCTTGGCCCTGTCGAAGTCAACCTGGTACTCAGGAGTGTAATCATCACGGCTGAGGACGACCTGGGTGAAGTTGTCGTCAGCGAGCATTCCGTCTCTGATTTCGGAAGCGATTCTGTCAGTCTCATCGAAATCGTAGCCGTAGACCTCAAGGGTCACAGTGGAAGCTCCACCGATTCCTCCCATGCCCTCACCGACCGTTGCCTTCTTGATCTCAGGATATTCACGGAGATCCTTGCGGATGATGTCGGCGATTTCGGCGGAAGAACGCTCGCGGTCCTCCATGGAACCGAGGTTGATGTTCATTGAGATGAGGTATGCTCCGGTGTTCTGGATACTTCCGATGACATTGCTTGAGCTGGCGGCTCCATAGCGATACTGAAGCACCTGTATTTCAGGTATTTCTGCTTCAAGTCTATCAGCGATTCCCCTGGCGAACTCCGCAGTCACCTTCTGCTCGGTGCTGACTGGGAGCTCGATGTTGACCGAAAGACGGCCCGAGTCGGAACTAGGGAAATATTCAGTCTTGAGGCCAGGGGCGAAGAAGACGATCGATGCGACGAACATCGCCAGTGCGATGAACACGACAGTCTTCCTGTGGGTCACGGCCCATCCGATGATCTTTGCATAGCCGTCGGAGATCTTGCCGAGGAAACTCTCGACAGGATCGAAGATGGCCCTGTGGAGCTTGCCTGTCTTAGGCTTGTTGCTCAGGAAGAGCGAGCAGAGCATCGGAACGAGGGTGAGCGCAGCTGTGGTGGAGATGATCATGATGATGCTGACGATCCAGCCGAGCTGCTTGAACATGATTCCGGCCATTCCGCTGACCATGGTCAGAGGGAGGAACACGCAGAGCATCGTGAGTGTCGAGGCGATGACGGAGATACCGACCTCAGAAGTGCCGTGGACTGCCGCCTCCTTAGGTTTCTCTCCCCTCTCAAGGTGGGTCGAGATGTTCTCCAGGACGACTATGGCGTCATCCACGACCATACCGATCGCAATGGAAAGCGCTGACATCGAGATGATGTTCAGGGTGTTTCCCGTCGCATAGAGATAGACGAGGGAACCGAGCAGAGCGATAGGGATGGAAAGGACGATGATGAACGTGGCTCTCCAGCGTCCGAGGAATATGAAGACGACGAACATGACGACCAGCAGGGTGATCATGATGGTCTCCTTCAGGGAATTGATGCTGTTGATGATGTTGGTGGAGCTGTCGACGACCGTCGAGATGCTGATGTCCGAAGGAAGGTTCGGCTCGATTTCCTTGAGTTTCTTCTGGACACTCTTGACGACGTTGACGGTGTTGGCTCCGGACTGCTTCTGAACGGCTATCATGGCCGAACGGATGCCGTTCGTGTATGACTCCTCGGACTTTTCTTCAAGACCGTCCTCTACGCGGGCCACATCCCTGAGATAGACGGTCCTGCCACCCACGGAGCTGACCACGATGTCGAGCAGTTCCGAAGGATCCTTGAACTCCTTCTCCACGCGCAGGGTGAAGGTCTCGTTGCCGATGTCGATGTTGCCGGAAGGAACGTTTCGGTTCTCCATCGCAATGATGGATGATATTCCGGACACGGTCAGACCGTAGGCCTCGAGCTTGCTGGGATCGCAGTAGACGTGGATTTCTCTGGCAGGCGCACCGCTGACGGAGACCGTACCGACGCCGTTGACACGGCCCAGCGGAGTCACGACCTTGTCGTCCAGGATCTTTTCGAGACCCGAGATGCTCTCGTCGGCCGTCGCCGAGAGGATGATGACAGGCATGTCATCCATACCGAACTTGAAGAGGACCGGCACCGAGGCTCCGTCAGGGAGCGAGGAATTGATCAGGTCCAGTTTGTCTCGTATGTCGTTGCAGGCATCATCGATGTCAGTTCCGTATTCGAATTCCAGGACCACCACGGAGGTGTTCTCCTTTGACCTGGATGTCAGGTCCTTCAGGTTGGCGACTCCGTTGAGCGCATTCTCAAGCAGCTTCGTCAGGTTGTTCTCGATGTCGGATGCACTGGCTCCCGGATAGGAGCTCATCACCATCACGACGTTGGCATCGAAATCCGGAAACTGCGCTATGGATGTGTTTATCAGCGAGAACACACCGAATATCGCGAACGCCAGGAAAACCAGAAGCGTCGTGACCGGTTTGTTGACCGCAGATCTGTATAGACTCATACTCTAATGATTTTTATTGCCTGTCTGAAACCTTGACCTTCACACCGTCCTTGAGGCTTGAACTTCCCTTGGTGGTGACGACGTCGCCCTCATTGAGGCCTTCGAGAATTTCGT
The DNA here is from genome assembly GCA_024398315.1 of Bacteroidales bacterium. Classification (GTDB taxonomy): domain Bacteria; phylum Bacteroidota; class Bacteroidia; order Bacteroidales; family UBA932; genus Cryptobacteroides. The sequence continues at coordinate 1,045 of JAKSJH010000041.1, read as the reverse complement.
AGCTGCCGTCGACCTGCCTGCCCACCTTGACCAGAGTAAGCTTGACGGTACCGTCGTCCTGAAGGACATAGACGCATTTCTGGCCTGATCCCTGGATCTTGACGATGGACTGGTCAGGGACCACGATGCTGCTGTCTACGCCGAACTCGACGGTCACCTTGGCGTACATGCCAGGACGGAGAGCCCTGTCGCCGTTGGAGACAAGGATCTCGGTCACGAAGGTGTGGGTGGCGGCGTCCATCGTAGGATAGATCTTGTTGATCTTGCCGGTGAACTCCTTGCCAGGAAGAGCGTCGGCGGTGATGGTGACACCGTTGCCGATCTTCACCTTAGTGTAGTCAGACTCGGAGACGGAGACAAGAAGCTTGACCGGAGTGATCTGCTGCACCACGAAGATCGGAGCGCCTCCGTACATGTCACCCTTGTCATAGTTCCTGGCCGTCACGACTCCTGAGATAGGAGAGCGGAGATAGGCGTTCTCGAGCAGGTTGTTGTAGGACCTGCGGCTTACGTTGTAGGCCATCTCGACCGCGTCATAGTCCGACTTTGACAGTCCGCCTTCCTCGTAGAGGCTCTTCAAGCGGCTGAGCTCGGTCGAATCGTTGACCAGCTTGAGATAAGCCTGGTCCAGCTGCGCTCTGTCCATGGTGGCGAGAAGCTGGCCCTTGGCCACGAAACTGCCGACATCGACCTTGATGGATTCTATTCTGCCACCTGCCTGAGGGGCGATGTTGTTGATGGCGAACGCCTCGACGGTTGATGAATATGTCTCGACCTGCGGAACTTCGGCAACGGATGCCGTGGCCGTGGCCACGAGAGGCAGGTTTTCTTCAGCTGCCATGGCAGCAGGGGCGGCCTCCTGGTTCTTCTTGCCGCCTGAGCAGGATGCCGCGGCCACGACAGCCAGAGCCAGGACGGATGTAGAGATGATTCTGTTCATTGTATTATGTTTCTTTATATTCATTAATTAAGGTTCCCTGTCAATTTCCGGCATCTTCGCTCACGTCGAAACCGATTGTCTTCTCAAGGTTGGACTTGGCGATGA
>JAKSJH010000040.1 GCA_024398315.1 Bacteroidales bacterium | reverse complement strand
AATCCTTTCGAGGATTTTGCCGAGATAGTTGTCGAAGTGGGTGCGGATGTGCTCCTTGCTCATCTTGTCGGTCTCGAGACCGGTTCCCTCCTCAGGGGCAGGAGAGCAGACGGTTCCGGTAGGGAGCATCGCGGTGCGCATGACAACCCACTTTCCTTCAGGAACTTCCCATGTGAGGGTTCCGTCAGGAGCCATGAACGAAGAGATGTCGATGACCTTGCTTGAGCATATTCCTGAATATTCAGGCTGGTCCCTCCACATGTAAGCGTCCCACATCGGGTGAGGGGTCTGCCACATCTTTGCGAGGGACTTCTCCGGGTAGCGCTCCACAAGTGCCTGGTCGGAGAGTACGGCCTCCTTGATAGCGCCCTTCTTGACCTTGAGGACGAATTCGTCAGCGGTGGTCTCAGGGATGGAGATCACGATCGGTGCGTATGGCTCGAATCCTACGTTGGTCTCAGGATTGCTTCTGTCGATGAAGAAGTCCTCGACCTTCTGGAGCTTGCCGTCCTTCTTCGCAAAGAGGGTGGCAGGGCATGCAGGCTTGGTCTGTGCAGGAGTGACGAAGATGGAACGCACGGTCTGAGCCTCTCCGGCCTTGAAGGTGATGGCTCCGTCCTGGTCGACGCTTGATTCGAATGACACGGTGCTCTCCACGAGAGGGTAGGCGAGGACTCTGACATCCTGTGCATCCTTGCCGACATCCTTGAGCTTGACGGTCACCTTGCCAGGAGCCGCGAGCTTCTGGAGCTTCTTCAGCTCTTTCTTGGAAAGGTTCTCAGGAATCGGTGCAGGGCCTTCAAGGGTGTCCTTGACGTAGCCGAGATACCTCATCGACTGTGAAGGCTTGACCCATGGTCCGCCGCTCTGGCTCCAGCCCGGGCAGTTGAAAAGACCGACCTCGATGTCAAGCTCGCCGGCCTTCTTGAACATGGTGTGGAGGATGTCCCACCATTCGTCGGTGAACATCCTTACAGGTCCCTGAGGAACGCCCTGGTCCGCACCGACCATGCCGATCTGAACCCTGGTGATCCCTGCCGCCTTCATGGCGTCAAGGTCCTTGATAAGACCTTCCTGCGACATGTTGCCGCCGATCCAGTACCAATAGACACCAAGAGGCTGGCTGGCCGGGGTGTCCTTGAAATTCATCTCCACGGTGCTGATGCTGTCCTGGGCGAACGCAGTTCCCCCGACGAGCATGAGCATGGCGGAAATCCATCTAAGATTTTTTCGCATATTGAATGTTGTTTGTAAGTGTTTGCACAATTATGCTCCAATATACGGAAAAAAAACGAAAGGAGGCCATATGCTGACCTCCTTTTTGCGACTTATTTCTATCTATCGGCCACCGGCGGGCTCCGGAAATGTCACATTTCAGGGATGATGATCGAATATGTCCTCCCTGCCTTGTTGACAAGCTTGTCGGAACGAAGCCAGAGATTGGCTTCCTTCAGATGCTTGTAGGTGGTGCCGTTCTCGATTGCGAATGCCGCAAGGTCAGGGATGGACTCACTGACTGTCACCTTCGTGCGTACCTTCATCGGCGGGTACAGGTCCATCTTCGAGATCTGGAATCCGAAATCCTCGGGGTGCTCGAAGAACATCTTGGCCACCAGGACCCTGTACATGTAGCGGGATGTCTCCTCGACCATCCAGAGGTCCATCGCATTCTTCTGCATCTGCTTCTCCAGCTTTGTCTGCAGCCCGCCGATACCTCCGTTGTAGGATGCGCAGACGCTCATCCAGCTCCCGAACTTCGAATATGAGCCCTTGATGTACTTGCAGGCTGCAACTGTTTCTTTTTCAATGTTGTAGCGTTCGTCGACCTCGTCGTCCACAATCAGCCCTTTCTCTCTCGCAGCAACCTTCATGAACTGCCAGAGGCCCGCTGCGCCTGCAGTGGACAGAGCCTTCGGGTCAAGGTTGCTCTCGATGGCCATGAGGTACTTCAGGTCCTCCGGTATACCATATTCCTTGAGGATGGGGACTATCAGACTGAATATCTTCTCTGACCGCTTCAGCATCAGGATGGAGTTGGTGTGCGAATATGTGAACGCAATCAGTTCCCTGTCCATCCTCTCGTAGATGTCAGGCCTTTCGAAAGTGATTGTGTCCCCGGCGAACACGACCATCCTGGGGACCTTGGGAGGGAGAGGGTGGTGCTCGGCTTCATTGAACAAGGCCTGCGCTGATGCGGAGACGCAGACCATCAGAGTCAGGATGATCAGGATGCAACGTTTCATGGTTCGGTTCCTATTTGGACATGTGGTTGAGGAGAAGCTTCCTCACGTTGTCGGAAATCTTCTTGCAGGCATCGGTGGCGTTCTCGAGCATTTCAGCCAGATTCTTGCATTTCACGAGCTCCTTGACATCGTCCATGTTGTTGAATATGTATCCGATGTAGTCCTCGTAGGCGTCATCGGCGGCATGTTCGAGTTCGGTCACCCTCTCGCAGCACAGGGATATCGACGAATAGTGCTTCTTGATCTGGTTCAGCTCCGGGACCATCTTCTTCAGCGCTTCAGCCTGGTCGACTATGATCTGCGCCAGATCCTTCAACTGATCGTCAAGGTGCTCGGGAGCGTAGATCAGAATGGCCTTCGAGGTGTCCTTGATCACGTCGAGGCAGTCATCCATCGCCATTGACACGGCCTGGAGGTCAAGCTTGTCGACCTGGACAAGCCTTTCGTTGAGAAGTTCATGGAATTCGGTGAGGAGGGCGTCCCCCTGGGTCTCGCAGGATTTGATTTCGTGCTCCGTCCTCGCCCAGCTGGATGCATCTTTCGTCTCGAACATCGACAGCAGCAGCCTTGAGGTGCTGCAGAGGAATTCCGCCTGGTCGGTCAGGATCGGGACGAATGCGTTCTTCGTCCCGTTGAATGACATCATCAGTCTATGAAACAGTCCCATAAGATGTTTGTTCTGATTGTTGTGAGAATATTGAGATAATCAGTGTTCTTAAAAATACGTCAAATTTCGTAAAAATTCAGAAATAATGCTCGCGAGGTCGCCTTCAAACCCCTTCTATGGCTGCTCTTCTCCGTATATTGCCATCAGTACGGAGTGACATCGTGCTGAATCTGAACTTGTGAAAAACTTGTCTTTCATCCGCAGTTTGTCATTGACCCTTGCCGCCGTGGCATCGATGACCTACAGGTCTTTCATCCACTACAAGCGGCGCGTCTGCCGCAACTATCTTGCTTGCTTTTTCGTTCCGGTCGCAAGGGTCACTGCGGTTCTTCCACTATTTGACGGCAAGTTTCTGTGCTTGTCCGAGCACTCTGAAGAAGTTGACTCCCCAGACCTTCTCGATGTCTTCTTCAGAAAGGCCGCGCTCGAGAAGCTTGACGGTGATGTTCACCATGTCGTTGTCCCCGTTGATGTCCCTTGCGACACCGCCTCCGTCAAAGTCGGTTCCGATTCCGACGTGGTCGATTCCGGCCACATCGATGCAGTGCATCAGATGGTCGATCATCAGGTCGATGTCGAACTTGGACGGGTCGTCGGACATGAATCCGCTGACGATGTAGACCTGGCAGACTCCGCCAGTCCTGGCGAGAGCCTTGAGCTGCTCGTCGGTCAGGTTCCTGTCGTGGCCGTAGAGTGCTGCGGCTCCCGAATGGGTGCAGACGATCGGGGACTTGCTCAGTCTGACGGCGTCCCAGAAGGATGCTTCGTTGGCGTGGGAGAGATCGATCACCACTCCGCACCTGTTGAGCTCCTTTATGACCTTCTTCCCGAACTTCGTCACGCCCTCGTCACCTTCGTGCGAACCGCCTGCCGAAGTGTGGCAGATGGCGTTGTCACCGGAGTGGCAGAGGGTCATGTAGATCATTCCCTTGTCGCGGTATTTCTTGATGAGAGAGAGGTCGGTGCCTATTCCGTAACCGTTCTCCACACCTATGAAAAGGGCTTTCTTCCCCTGGACCTTCAATGCTCTCGCTTCGGCTTCCGTCGTGGCGATTCCGCAGACGTCAGGGTATTTCTCAACGTCCCTGTGGACCTGGTCGATGATCCATTCACATCTCTTGACCGCCTTTGATGTGTGTTCCTCGTCCAGTTCCCTCTGGGCTATCCATGAGACCACCATCGCTCCGTCCTTGTAGCCTTCCACCATCTTCGGCACGGAGACGAGGTTGCTCTGCCTGAGCCCGATGCTGGCTCCCTCCCTGTACTCGCAAGGCTGGTCGTTGTGGGAGTCAAGTACGAATATCCTCTGCATCAATGCCTTGGCTTTCTTGTAGGTGCCTGCCTTGGAGATGAACGCATCCATTGAAGGGTACTGGGCGTGGCTCCTGATAAGACCGTCCTCTATGGAGGCAAGGAGGTCCGAACTGCCGTAGACCGGGACGTTCCTGTCAACGACCGCCTTGATCAGTTCGAGGGCCGGCCTGAGCTCGCCGGCTGTGGAATCGGCGGCCTCCGCGTCCATCATGCCCTTGAAGGAATCTGTGAGCACGAATCCGTCGAAACTTGCCGCAGCGTCGCGCAGCAGGTTGAAATCCGTGATGTCGGCAGGCACTCCTACCGGTACTCCACCAGACTTTGTGACAGCTTCGAAAATATCCTTTTCGCAGCATCCTCCCAATGGGACTGCGATAACGGGTGCCGACGGAAGTCCGCCTTTGACTGATGCGTCAGCAGCGTTGAACACAGCTGCGACAGGGTCTGGATATCTGGTCTGGGCGCTGGCTGCTGTTGCAGAAACAAGTGCCAGTACGGCACAGATGGCGATGCAAGTTCGTTTCATATCTTTCATTTCAGTTCATTTGAATCGCTAATTTACTCAATTCAATTTGAAATACTCCATTCACAGCAGGATAAATCGCCACTTTGCGTCAAAATATTCACAATCCCGAGGATTTTTGCTAAATTGTGACCTGTTTACAGTCCGGAACCGTCCGGACCGGTCACGAACATCAGACATAATAACATGGACAGAAGAGATTTCTTGAAAAAATCGGCCGCCGTTGCGGCTGTGGCCGCTGTTCCGGAAATGTCCGGGATGGCATCCGCCGCTGAAAAGGCGCTTGCGATCGCCGATGAGGGAGGAAGGGCTTCCGGTAAAGTGATCATCTCGGCACCTTGCCTGCAGAACTACGCTTCCACAAGCATGGGTGTCGCTTTCGCCGTGGGTGACATGGCCAACGGCTATGTGGAATATTCGGAAAGGGAGGATTTCAGTGACGCCAGGAGGGTCTACGGAGGCGGCTTCAGAGTTACTGACATGAACAAGGACATCATCCAGGTCCGTCTAACGGGCCTCAAGCCTGCCACCAAGTACTATTACAGGATTGCCGCTGACCGCATCAACTATGTCCACGGCCACAGCATCCACATCGTAGGCAGCGAGAAGGATCCGAGGACCTACAGCTTCACTACCGCCGGCTCTGAGGCCGAGGCTCATTTCTGCGTCATCAATGACACCCACGGTGTCTGGAACGCCCTGAGCCCTTCTGTCGACAAGATATTCGAACTGGCACCTTCCTGCGTTATCTGGAACGGGGACGCATATTCAGCATCCGAGGACATCGAGACCCAGAAGACCGTGTTCTTCAACCCTCCGATCGGCCGTCAGGACTATGCGGCTGAGATTCCTTATCTATTCTGCTGCGGCAACCACGATTCCCGCGGTCTTGCCAACCGTCACTTAGAGAGAGCCTGGATGTTCCGTCAGCCGGAGGAAAGGTCATCGAGGGACTGGGACCTCGGCCGCAATTTCGCAGTCAGGATGGGCGACATCGCCATGATCGGTCTTGACACGGCAGAGGACAAGCTTGACGAGAACCCGCTGTTCTGCAACTGCTTCAACAGCGCCGCCTACAGGGAGGCCCAGGTGCTCTGGCTCAAGGACGCTCTGAAGCGTAAGGAGATCGCGTCCGCTCCTTATCTGGTTGCGTTCTGCCATATTCCTCTCTTCTCATCCGACCCGACTGACAATCCGGGAGACGTGCATCCGAATGACACTGACTCGAAGTACAAGCACAATTTCGCAATATGGCAGCGCACCTGCCACGACCTCTGGACACCGTGGCTGGAGAAGGCGGGCTGCCAGCTGATCATCACGGCCCATGTCCACTCCTACCGCTTCGACGCTCCGGACGCGGACCGCAAGTGGGCGCAGATCACCGGAGGAGGACCTGACATGTCCAGCCGGACAGGTTTCCCTACCGTCATCGAAGGGCTGACCGAAGGTGGCCGCCTTAAGATAAGAATCCACAATGTCGCCACTTCCCAGGTTGTGGACGAATATGAGTTCAAACCTCGCAAGGGAAAGAAAACAAGCAAATAATCAATAATTTATGAATATGAAGAAAGCTATCATCGTTGCTGCGGCACTCATCATGGGCCTCAACGGCCTCTCCGCCCAGCAGGTCCGTTTCTTCGCCCACAGGGGCGGGCGCAAGGAATTCGAGGAAAACACCCTCAAGACATTCAAGGAATGCAACGCCAAGGGAATGAACGGTTTCGAGACTGATGTCAGGATCACTTCCGACGGTCAGTTCGTGATCAGCCACGACGCCAACCTCAAGAGGATGTTCGACGCCGATGTCATCATAGAGGACCATACTCTCAAGGAACTCAAGTCCTACCGTACAAAGGAGGGCAATGAGATAATGACACTTGACGAGCTGCTTGACTTCCTCAAGGACAAGAAGGGTCTCTATGTCGAATTCGAGATGAAGACCACCGACGTCGAGGCCTATCCGCAGGAGAAGCTCGAGAAATACTGCGACAAACTCTACAAGGCGGTCATGAAGGCGAAGCCTGCCGACGCGACCTATCTCTTCACGTCGTTCGACATCAGGGCTCTGCGCTACATGACCAACAAGTATCCGGAAGGGGACTATCTCCTCATTGTCGGAGAGCCTGTGAGCGGAAAGGTCATCGCCCTGGCTTCCGCCCTCAATGTCAAGCGCATCGGCTGCACCATCGACGGCACCTCCCGCGCTGCCGTGGCCGAGGCCCACAAGGCCGGTCTTGTCGTGAGCCTGTGGCCTGGCAACAGTCCTGCCGACTTCATGCTCGGAGTCTCCCTGGGCGCTGACTACCTTTGCTCCGACGTCCCTATGGCTGTTCTGGACTGGATCAAGCAGACCCCTTGGATTGACGTCGTCTACTAGTTGTTATAGCATACTTTTGGGAATAATGTATCAGCCTCAACGGCTATAATTCAATGAAATACGAAGCAAATACTGGCGTAGTCTACCGCGCGCCTGAAATGAAGGTGGTGGAGATTGAAGTACGCAGCAACCTGTGCGGAAGCCTCGATGGCAGAGGTGCGGCAGGAATTGAAGGAATCGACGGAGAAGACAATCTTGACTGGTAGCATGAAAAAGAGCATCATCCCCATCCTGGCAGTGCTCATGCTGCCTGTATCCTGCACAAGGGTGGAACTCCCCGCAGACTCCGCTGAAGAACAGCACAACGAAGGCGCCCAAGGCACGGTGATCATCAGTGCCAGGCCCGACGCGGACACCAGGGCCGTCCTCAAGAACGGGACAAATGTAGCCTTCCAGGGCACCGATTCAATCTCAGTGTTCTCTGGAACCGCCGAGGGGTTCTATAATGACAAGTTCAGAGTCAAGGACACATATTCAGACGGCTCCGCTGACTTCCAGGGGACTCTGACTGAAGCGACGGAGGACGCCATGGTGGTTCTGTACCCCTGTCAGGAAGGGGCCACGCTTTCCAAATACGGTCCGTCTGCTGCCGGGCAGCGCAAGTTGTCCTTTACCTTGCCCGCTGTGCAGACCGCTACGGCAGGCAGTTTCGACCCTGCGGCCTTCATATGCACCGGTGTCACTGAGAGTTTCGATGATGACAGTCTGACCGTAAGCCTTGGCACCGTGTGCGCCCTGGTCAAGTTCACCATGCCGGAAGGAAGCTATTCCAAGGTGACACTTACGGCCAATGGTGGAGAGTCACTGGCAGGAGCATGCAGCGTCAGCAGTGCCGACGGCTACAAGGGTAACTCCAGCATCGGCATCACCACGGAGACCTATAGCACAGTGACCCTCAGCGGCAAGATCGCCGGCGGTCAGACCTACTTCATGGCAGTGGCTCCTGTGACTGCAGTCAAGGGCGTCACTGTGATGCTCTTCGACGATGAGGGCAACCTTGCGGGAGAGAAGTCCACCACCAAGGAGGTCGGCTTCTCCAGGAACAGGATACTCAACCTCGGTACCCTGCCAGGTCAGGACGAGAACAAGTGGCTCGGCAAGGGCACCCAGGACTCGCCGTACATCATCTCCTGTGCCAACCATCTCAAGATGCTCAGCGATGCCTACTCCACAAAGGAAAGCGCTGAGAAATACGCCGGCAGATACTTCAAGCAGGCCAAGGACATCGACCTGGGCGGCGAGCCGTTCACGATCGGGAACTTCATGGAAGACGTGAACCCCAGTGACTTCCACTATGGCGCCGCATTCAACGCCACATACGACGGCGGTGGCCATACGATCAAGGGCTACACGATCAAGCTGGTTGATGAAAAGCCGGACTTTACTACCCGCCGTCATGCGGCAGGACTGTTCAACATTGTTAAGAACGGCACCATCAAGAACCTGACTGTGCTTCCGGCGGCCGGCACCAACAACGTCACGATGACCGCGGATGACATCAACGATGCCTTGGATTCATACTACATCGGTCTTCTGGCCGGCGTAGTGTCGGGCAACAGCACAATATCCAACTGCCGCACAGGCAAGTGGACTTACAAGTTCTACTGCAAGGATTCCGGCGGCATAGGCGATAATATGGACATCATTGTCGGAGGCCTTGTGGGAGCGACCAACGGAGTATACGGGGACCGCGATGCCAGATTCCCGACAATCAGCAACTGCACCAACGAAGCTACCATCATTGTGAACGATGGCATGACCCAGATCAGTGTGGGCGGCATTCTGGGAGGCAATCTGCCAGCCAACGAGATCTGCTACATAGACAGGTGCCGCAACAAAGGCAAGATATCCGTGACTTCCGCAGATGCTCAGGTCTTCGCAGGAGGCATTGCAGGCCGCATCACCAACAACAACGAGTTGGAAACCGCCACCTACCGTTTCTCCAACTGTGTCAATGAGGGCGATATCGAAGCCATCACGACGGCCAATGAATATGCTTGTGCCGGAGGCATTATAGGCAGCCACAATTCCGACGGAGACTGGGGGGATGACCCGTGGTTCCACAACTGCCTCAACAAGGGCGACATCTATGCAAGCGGAGGTGACGACTACGTGCTTGACGTGTCAAGCGCCAATGCAGGAGGAATATGCGGGTACTGCTACGACGGTGACACGAAATTCGCTCTTTGCGTTAATGTCGGACGCGTGAATGCCGAGGTCGATCCTCTGACTGCGCCGATCGTGGTGACGGATGGCGACCAGTACTGGTGCTACTGGCTGTACACGGATGCGTTCGACGGCTATGAGCCTGACGGCGACTACTACAAACTGTTCAGCTGCTATGGCTTCATCACAGGCAGCGGCCAGGGTACTGACAATCCTGAATATGTGAGGACACACGGTAAGGCGGGCGATGACACGTCCGGCAAGACGCTGTACACCGAGACCGAATGGAACGAGGCCCAGTGGAAGGCCGCCGCAGAATGGACCGGCATGTCGGACAGCAACTGGGGCGAAGAAGGACACGAGAACAGCCTTGACCTGAAATTCTGATGTGATCCTTACCAGGACAGCTTTCTGCAAAGCTGTCGTAACCGCATTGTTACCAGGTACTTTGTACTATTCCAATCAAAAGGCGGTCTACCTGATCCGGTAGAGGGCCATGTCTCCGGGGTTCATCCGGCGCTTCTCCTGGGCGGGACGTATCCTGAACCGGGACGGCACCGACGGATCGGCGACGAATTCGGTGACTGATCCTACGATTCCTAGTGTGATGTCCTGCGCATTGTCGAAATCCAGGTTCACCAGCATTACATATTCATGTTCTCCGTTGGAGAATTCGCTGACCAGTACTCCCTGTCCGGAAGGTTTGACTGACTTGAAGTGATCTGGAAGGTCGTTCTGGCCTATGGCTGGCAGTCCGTCGTGCACGACTTTCGCCCCGATGCATCCGACCTTTTTCACATCACATCCGACGAACACGTCCGACAGACCGTGGATTTCCGCATTCAGGGCCTTCGCCGCTTCGTAGAGCGAGCTTCTCGAATAGTCCTTGTTGAGGATTGCCGATGTGAATTTGTCGTTAGGGGTCGTCGTGTAGGTGTAATATTCAAGCATCTGGGCTCCGAAGGCGAGGTCGCTCCATGCAGAGAAACGCATCGTACCGTCGTTGACGGTCAGGTAGGACAGGTGGATGGTCGAGAGCGTGAAGGCATAGAACGGGATTCCGGCTTCCTTGCAGAGCCGTGATACAATCTCAAGGTTCTTGAAGAAAGCCGGGCGCATAACCCCTGGTTTCCCTACAATCGGGTAGTTGTCAAAGGAGACATACGGAGTCCCTACCTCGCTGATGTAGCGTTTGATGTATTCCTCATAGGAAGAGACTCCCAGCTGCTCCTCGGAAGCATAGTTCGGGAACAGATTGAGGTAGCAGGGATGTGACGGGTCCGCGGCCATGACTTTGGCGATGTCCTCCTTGCATTGAGCGAACTGGTCCGCCGACGGCTCGTCACCGATGTAGTACCCCCAGAGCTGTTCGTGGTCCTTCAGACTCTCGACCTGTGAGGCTGAGAACACCTCCAGCCTGCAGCAGAGCTTCACATCGGTCCCTTTGGCCGCCTCAAGGCTCTCCTTCACGTCCTTCATCCTTGTGAGCTGTGAATATGAGACATCAAAGCCGCAGTCGTACATGTTCTTGTAACTCTCCGGCTTCAGATGGCCCGGTTCAAGTGAGTACCATGCGAAAATCGGGAACCTCTTTTCTCCGGATGCTTCGTAGGCAGTCGACCCGTCATCTACCTCCTCTGGCTCTTCCGGTGGTACGGGAACCGGGTCCGGATCTTCTTTCCCGCCACAGGAAGTGACAAGCATAAGCCCTGTGACCAGCAGAGGAAGGAATATGGATGTATGTTTTGTCACTGTGTCAGTCTGCTGTTGTCTATTCGTCCTTGAAGGCGTAGAAACGCACCCAGTCGACAGTCATTTCGGCAGGGAGGTCTTCCAGGACCGCATCGCCCGGCCAAGGTGCTCCGACCTGCATGTCGATCCTGAGATCGAAGTTGCGGTCGAATGTCCACTGCGCTCTTGTCGGCAGCTCCTTTCCTTCCGGATTGTGGGTCAGCTTGCGGTAGGTGATGGTGCTGACTCCATTGATCGAGAGACAAATGCTGTCGCGGTAGTGCTCCATAGTGTAGATGTTGAAGTCGTCAGGAACGATTGCGCCGGTTGCCGATTTCGGCTGGCCGGAGTCATCGTCAGGCTTCAGATTGTAGGTGGTGTGGAGAGTCTGGTAGGCCTGAGGCTCAAAATTAAGCCTTTCACAGATGTCAATCTCGCCGTAGCACCGGTAGTCGTACGGGTCCCAGTACGGGTCGCTTGAACTGTCCTCTCCGTCGTCCACCGGCATCATCCAGATGGCCGGCCAGCCGCCTCCCGTACCCTCAAGCTTTGCTCTGATCTCAAGCTTGCCGTAGCCGAAGCACAGAGGCATCCTGGTGATCAGACCGCCGGTGAGCAGGGGAGCCTTGTCCACTGTCGTGTCCGGATTGACTATGGCTCGCAGTGTCAGGCATCCGTCCTTGACTTCGAAAAGCTCATCGTTCGATGCCATGTGCCAGTCCCACGGAGACGGTCCGCGCGGAATCTTGGCCCAGACCGTAGTGTCAAAGGAATCTCCGTTGAATTCTTCCGCCCAAGTCGGGCGCTGCTCTCCCGGTCCGCAGGACACAAGCACAAGGAGTGAAACGGCAAGGGAGAGAATAAGAATGAGTCTTGCTTTCATGTACAATAAATATTACAAATCTACCGGACTGATGCTCAGGCCGGCAAGTTCTGCGTCGTTCTCCGCGCCAGTGAGCATCTGGACATCGATGGTGTGAACCCCGGCCTCATCGATCCTTACCCATCCGAGAGGGTGGAGACTGAATATGTTCGATGCTCCGCAGCTGTGCTCTATGGACAGGCCGCCGTCCACAGTCACTCTCCATTCGTGACGGTCTGCGCCACGGTATTCAAGATTGATGTCATAGTAGCCCGGGGCAGGGAAGTCAATGGCCCATGTTGCCTTGGAAGATAAGTTCATCCTTGCGACTCCCTTCACCTTCCACTCGCCGAAGTTCTCCATCCATCCTGTCCTCACAACATTCGAAGATGCGACGGAGGTGGCAAGTTCCACGGACACGAGGTTCCCGCACTGTGGGTCGACTGAAGGAGTCTTGTCAATGTCGAACTCTCCCTCCGGAGCGATCTCGATGACTGTTCCGTAGCAGTCCGGCGCCTGATAAGGGACACTGATTTCCAGCCATGAGCCTTTCTTGTTGAATTTCAGTTTCTTCCCTCCGTCTATGCGGACCGACTTGACTCCGTTCCTGATTCCTGGGACGAGAAGCCTCCCGTCAGCCGGCCAGTCGAAGACCGTCAGGTAGACCTTGCCGTCGTTAAGTACGGCGTCTCCCCAAGGAAGGGCGTGGCCCCACGGTGAAGATTCCGCCATGTAGACGGTGCGGGGGTGACGTGCCACCCATTCGCCGCTCTTCTCCAGGGCCGCAGCGGCCTCAGGAGCGATTTCTCCGTCTTTGGTCGGACCGACGTTCATCATGAACGTGCCGCCTCGCGCAATCGTGCCGACGAGAGTCCTGACGACATATTCAGGAGTCTTCCATCTGTGGTCAGCTTTGGAGAATCCCCAGCCGACCTGCGTGACGTCTATTCCTTCCCAGCGTCCTTCGTGGTTTACGGTAGGCACTTCCATGTCGCCGAGAGTCTCGTAGTCGCCCATTCCGTTGCCGACACGGCTCGAAACAAGGGCGTGCGGCTGGTTCTTGCGCACGAGGTCAACCAGAATCTTTGAATATTCAGGGCTCAGTTCGCCTGGAGTGTCGAACCAGATCAACTGGATGTCCCCGTACTTTGTGGTTATCTCATTGACCTGAGGATAGCACTTCGCCCAGAAATATTCGTCGAATGAGACAGGCTTCCCATCAGCGTCGGCCGCAGGTCCGTTGCCTCCGCCAGGAGCTGTCCAGTCCTGCCACTGGGAGTAGTAGAATCCTATTCCCAGACCGTTCCTATGGCATGCTTCGGCAAGTTCACCAATGATGTCACGACCGTAGCCGGTTGCATCGACGATGTCGAAGTCAGACACTTCGGAGTCGAACATGGCGAAGCCCTCGTGGTGCTTGCTGGTGATGATTATGTACTTCATGCCGGCCGCTTTGGCGATGGACACTATCATCTCGGCATCGAACTTCGATGGGTTGAACGTGGCGGCCTCGGCCATATATTCATCAACAGGGATCCCTGCCTGGCTGCCGTTCATTATCCATTCGGCGTTGCCGTAGTATGCTTTTCCCTTCCATTCTCCTTCCAGCTTGGAATAGAGACCGAAATGGATGAACATTGCATAGTTGCCGTCGTCAAAGAGCACGGTCAGGCCTTCCAGCGGCTCTACCGCAGTGATTATGCCCATATCCCCGTTGAAAACGCCGCTTCCTTCGGTGGTTTCATAACCGTTTTCCAGCGTCCATGGCAGATCA
>JAKSJH010000004.1 GCA_024398315.1 Bacteroidales bacterium | reverse complement strand
ACAGCCCCTTCCAAGCTGGAAGTCCGGAACCTTCACCGACGGATCGTCCATGTCGAGGAACTCGAAGGTCTCAGGATCAGTGATCTTGTGCTCGTAGTACTCCCCGTTGAAGAGATTCTCGTCCATCCATGCGCTTCCCTGTTCGAAGAGAGACCTGCATTTCCGGGCAAAAGCCTTGTCCTTCATGGCCAGCGCCATCTCCTCACAAGCACGCAAGGCTCCCATGTACCAGAAACCCATCTGAGGGTTCGGGCCGTAATAGGCGACATCCATCGTGTTCGGCTGCGAACCTTCCATGACTCCGTCCTGGTTGCCGTCCCAGCCTTTCTCGACCCAAGCAAAGGACATCACCTTCTTTATCTGGTCCCAATTATCCTTGAGGAAGACTTCATCTCCGGAAAGCTGCCACTCCCTGTAGATCTTCATCAGGCATCCCATCTGCCCGTCCGCTGCCGTGGCCGTGCCCTTCGCCGCCTCCGAAAGAGGCAGGGCGGCACGATAATTCATCAGGCCGTTGTCTGTGGTGGCATAATTGAACTCGACGTCACGCATCGTCCTGGCAAGGTCTCCGGAAGGGAACGGGACGGCGACCTCGTAGTTCCAGACATGGGTGCAGGAGCCAGGGCAGGACCCGAAACGGTCCATGACGCCTTCCCAGCCCATGAGATGTCCGTCCGGCAGCCTGAAGACTGTCTGCGAGCGCATGGCGGAAAGATTGAAGAGAGCCGCCTCCTTGACATATTCAGGGAAGGTGCTCTCGAGAAGGGCATTGACGAAGAGACTGGTCTCATATTCAAGAAGAGGGATCTGCTTGATTATTGTCTGGGCGGCATCCCAGGCATCCTGGAACTGCTGACTGTAGTAGTTCCCCACAACGGTCTGGGACCAGGCCTTGCGGTTTGGGAAGTTCCAGGTCAGAAAGAAAGTGTAAGTCTCAGTCTGGTGAGCACCTATTGTCTTCTTCACGCACAAAGAGGCCATTGGGTCGTCTTCCAGAGGCCAGTCCTTCTGAGTGAGTTCTCCGTCATCTGAGAAATCATCCCAGAAATTGAGCACACCGTTGAGCCACATGTCCGGACGCGAACAGGTCCTGCAGGTCACTGCACCCTCCGAAATGGTGACCAGCGCCATGGTGCCCCATGCAGGATCCTCTTTGTCCACTCCTTCTGAATAGAAGAATATTCCTTTGCCGGCAGGTCCCTCACGGAACTGGTTCCTGTTCTTCGATGAGCCGACCGGGATGTAGTCTCCTTTCCAGTCATTGATGAATCTGCTGCCGTCCTTGCCGATGAAGTTACGGATAGAGCCGCAGACTGAAACATCGGCGGGCTGGTCGCCGAGGTTGGTCACCTCATAGGTCAGCACGGCGACAGGAAGACCGCTGGCCTGGGCGTCAGCAGGGACAAGAGGATTGAAGCCTTTTATCCGCACCTGGACAGGAACGCCCGGGTCCGACAGATTGACCTGGCCGAAAGGATAGGCCGCATCGAACGATGCCTGGGAGAAACGAGGGAAACCGTGGTGGTTGGCAGAACGGCCCTCATAATGGAGATATTCCCAGTCATAGAGCGGGCCTTCGAGCAGGGTGGTGGAAGACGGTCCGTCCTGCGGCTCCACATGAATGGCGAAGAAAGGAGCGTTGTTGCCGGTCGTGACAGTGCTGTACTTCTTGCCCGGCACGTTCATTATCTCCCAGTCCCGTAGTTCTCCACGACCTCCAAGGGAGACCGTCCCGGTACCGATGCCGCCAAGCGGAAGAGCGATCTCGCCGAGATGCTCTGAATCGTAATGCTTCAGGACCGGCCACTGGCCCGGTTTCCATTCGTCTGCGAAAATGTCTGCACCCGCAAGCAGCAGCACCACCGCCGCTACGTAGAATCTTGAGCATCCTGTCTTCATATTCCTGTCATTTTCCTCAAATATAACAAAAGTTCCTATCTTTATGGGACAGTATTGGAAATAATGTCAGAACGAAGAAGATTCAAATATGCACTCGGCGGATTATTCCTGACGATGATAATGATGATATCCTGCAAAGAGGATCCCGTCGTGGAGTACAATCTGCCGGAAATAGTCTCTCTGGAAGTCAACAGGATCACATCACATTCTGCAGAGGTCACAGGCGTTGTCCGCAATGCAGCGGATCTTGAATGCCTTCTTCGACTTGAAGGTGGTGAAATCACTTACCTCGCGGGCTTTCCCTCGGAAGCAGGCACAGTCATCTGGGAACTTGAAAATCTTCTGCCCGATACTGAATATTCAGCAACATTGCACATTTCCTCTACCAAGCATATGACTTCTTCCAGTCCGGTTGAATTCAAGACACAGGCGAAGAAAATGCCACCTCCGGACCAGGTTCATTTTGCGGACAATGCTCTTGAGAAATATTGCATGAAAGTCTTTGACACTGACGAGGACGGCTACCTTACCCCTGACGAAGTTTCTCAAGTCAAAGAGTTGACTATCAGTGGTCTTGGTATCTCATCGCTGGAAGGATTGGAAGTGTTCACAAGTCTGGAGAGCCTTGTTTGTGACAACAATGCCCTGTCGGGGACTCTGTCACTTGCCTCCGTTCCGACTCTTCTGAAAGGAGTGGCATCAAGTGTTTTCAGATTATGCGATACGAATCCGTATGGACAGCAGGACAAGATGGCTTGACAATGTTTGGATTGAACGCTTCTAGCTCACCATAAAGCGAGAATACGAATTTCACAATCCAGAATCAACTGTGAACGCCCTGGGCTCTCTGACCTTGAATACTAAGAACAGAGGCGTACTACATAGACACAATACGTCTTCAGATATTATTCGGTCCACGTTGTATATCCCTGTGTTCATTGAAGCCACAGAACATCGAAGAATTCCCGTCCACATAAGGGGGGTGTTTTGTGGACGGCAACCCTGTGTTCCGGCTGGCCTTTGGTGAACAGTTCGGGAGAATCGGTGCACTTATCTGGTAAGAACGCTGCCAGATAAGTGCAATCAGATAGTCAAAAAGTGCCATAGATAGGCGCAGGAGGCCAATTCACCGGAATTTCTTGCACTTATCTTGTCAGGAATTTGCCAGGTAAGTGCAGGGATTGCAAAAAAAACGTAAATTTGCGGCTGACAACGTGTTGCATTGTCAGATTGCAAGTTTAGATATCATGGAAAACAAAAGACTTAAATCACTTGACGTCCTCAGAGGATTCGACCTCTTCCTTCTGTTCTGTCTGGGTGGAATCATCGCCAAGGGAGCAGACGCCTTCCAATGGCCATGGCTGACATGTCTGGCGGAACAGTGCGGACACGTTGACTGGGAAGGCTACAGGGTCTGGGACCAGATCATGCCTCTGTTCATGTTCATGGCCGGCACTTCAATCCCTTTCGCCTTCACGAAATACCGCAACGAGAACCGGAGCAACAGACAGATCTACTGGAGGATCGGAAAGAGGTTCGCCATACTGTGGATTCTCGGAATGATCTGCCAGGGGAATCTTCTGACCTTGAAGCCGGGAGAATGGAAATGGTACAGCAACACTCTGCAGACAATAGCCGTGGGTTATCTCGCATCGTCAATCATGTTCCTCCACACCAAACCGAAAACCCAGATAATCACCGCCATAGGTCTGACTCTCGCCTATTGGGCGGCAATGATGTTCATCAGCGTCGACGGATGGGGAGGCGGCGATTTCACTCCTGACGGCAACCTGGCGGAATGGATTGACAGGACCGTCATGGGAGGCAGCAGGCACTATGCGCAAAGAAGTCCGGAGGGAGGCGTGGTGTTCCCGGAATGGTACCGCTACACCTGGATTCTGAGCAGCCTGAACTTCATAGTGACCGTGATGAGCGGAATGTTCGCCGGAGAGGTGCTGATTGACAAGAAAAGGAACGGCAACCAGAAAACGTTGTTCCTCATCGTCCTGGGTGCCATACTCATCGTTGCCGGACTCCTGTGGGGGCTTCAGATGCCGGTGGTCAAGAAAATCTGGACAAGCTCCATGACCTTGCTCTCCAGCGGAATCAGCTTCATGCTGATGGGAGCATTCTACTGGATGGTCGATGTCAGGCAGTGGAAGTTCCTCGACTGGCTGACCGTCTTCGGAATGAACTCCATATTCGTCTACATGCTGCCGCAGTTCGTGTCCATCACGGATGTCGCCGGCAGTTTCATCTATGGTCTGCAGAACTACATGCCGGAGCCAGGCTTTCTTCTCTGCAAGGAGATTGGAGGATTCATCCTTCTCTACCTTCTTCTCAAACTGATGAAATCCAAAGGGATATTCCTTAAAGCGTAAGAATGATGGTCAGGAATGTTATCAAGATGATGGCCCTGGTCCTGGCGCTGCTGCTGGCGGCGGGGTGCGAGACCGGACTGGACACTCAGATGAGGAACCTTCTCGACAGTCTTGAGGAGAACCTCGGCTATGTCAACACCATAGGCGAGCAGGAAGCGCGCAAGCTGGCGACCTGGTTCGAGGAGAAAGGCTCCGATGGCGAGGCCGCCAGAGCCCTCTTCTTCCTCGGACGCACGCAGTTCAACCAGGGAAGCTACTCATCTGCAATAGTTTCCTACACCCAGGCCCTCGACCGTGCCACCAAGGCGGAAGACCGAAGGACCGAAGCCAGGATCTGCTCCGACATCGCCAGGACATTCGCATCGTCGGGCAATGTCACCGACCAGCTGCTCTATCTAGGACGTGCCGCTGAAGCCTTCAAGGATGCAGGGATGGGCGGTGAAAGCCAGCTGGCCCTCCTCGAAATAGGACGAGTCCAGGCCAGCCAGGGCAAAGACGAAGCCGCGGAAGGAATATTCAAAAGCGTACTGGCCGAATCCCACGAGATGAGGGACACCCTCCTGGAAGTGCGCTGCCTCGAAGCCTACGCCGACCTCTGCGTCAGCAGCGAGAATCCTGACCCTTCACTCGCAATCGACTTGCTCTCAAGAGCTTCCGACAACCTTGGCTTCCCGCTTTCATGCTCCGACAAGGGCATACTGGCCTATTCATTCTCCCTTCTCGGCGACAAGGACAACGCCAGGACGTGGCTCTCCGAGGCCCGCTCGATGGCCGAAACTGACGAAGAAGCCGCACTCGTGAGATTCAGGGACTACCAGATCTCCTCCCGCGAAGGCAACACCGCCGCCGCCCTGGGCTCCCTCGAGAAGGTCCTTGAATATGAGAACGAATCCCAGGCTCTCTCCCTTGAGACGGCAGTGGCGGCAAGTCAGAGGGAATATATTCAGAGCCAGAAGGAGACGCAGGCCGAGAAGCTGAAGGCAGCAAGGCTGAAATTGTGGGTCCTGGCCCTCGGGGCGGCGCTTCTGATAGCGGCGGCGGGCGTGGTGCTGGCATATTACCGCAACGAGGAGAAGAAAAGGATCGAAGCGGAAAAGGCGGAAAGAGAGAAGTACATGTCGATAGCCGAGGACCTCAAGTCCAAGCTGGCCCGCTCGATCAACTACGACGCCCTCGAACGCCTCTGCGAGCAGTACTACATCTATGAGGGTACGGACAACCTCAAGCCGAAGATCCTCAAGGAGGTCAAATCCATAGTGGAAGGGCTGAGGAGCGATCGGAAGGCCCAGAAGGACCTTGAGAACATGCTGGACGACAGGATGGACGGAGTGATCCGCAAGCTACGCCTCGAATTCCCTTCGTGGAAGGAGGACAGCATCCTGCTCTACTGCTTCGCCGCGGCCGGATTCTCCAGCACGACGATCTCCACACTGATGGAAAAGGAGAAGAGCGTGATCTACAACCGGATATGGCGTCTCAAAGGGCGCATCTCCGCCTCGGAGTCCCCTCTGAAGGATTTCTTCCTCGAATGCCTGGGGGACTAGTCCTCCCCTTCGTTCCAGCCTTGGGACTTGAGCGGATGCTCTATGCCGTCAGGTGTCACAAGGACCTGCCCGACCTCCGGCTGAGCGAGATGGCCGATGATGTCGAAGGTCTGGAAATCATGACGGAACTTCTCGGCTGAGAGAATCGGAACGGTCAGAAGGAGTCTGTAGTCGTCTCCTCCGTTCATCGCTGCTGAAATCGGGTCGATGTCAAGTTCCTTGCCGGTGGCGAAGCTGTTGCCCTCGAACGGAATCTTGTCCGCATAGACCTTGACTCCAAGGCCGGATTCCCTGGCGATGCGCTTGACGGCGTCAGACAGGCCGCGGGAGACGAAGCAGCTGTGGGAAGGATAGATCTCCGCCTCTTCGAGACGGTCCACGACAGCAGGAGAAAGATCAGGCTTCAGATAGCTTCCGACAAGCATCTTGTATTTGTCCAGGGACGGCTGTGAACTGTCGTCCTTGGTCTTCAGGAAATTCATCTTCTCCCTCTCGAGGATCATCTGGCCAAGGAAAGCCGCTCCGAGAGGACCGGAGACACAGACCAGGTCCATGCTCCTGGCCGCCATCCTGCGGCCTTTGGTCAGCTTAAGCTCCTCTCCTGAGGCGCACATCGAAACCGTCAGACCGTTCGGAGAAGGTACCAGATCAAGGTCAAGCGAAGATATTCCGTGCTCCCTTGCCGCAACCGCCACTCCGGCCCAGAGGTCCTTTACATGGCCGAAATCCAGTTTGGAGGACAGTCCGAGCACGACAGACAAGGTCCTGGGGTGAGCCATGGAAGCGTAGATCTCGCCGACCGTTCCGACGACGCACTTGTACCCCAGATGCTTGAGCGGGAAATAAGTCAGATCGAAATCCAGTCCTTCGATGAAGACCCTTGAAGCGGTGTGGACCACACTGCCTGCCTGCGGGACGAAGGAACCGCCCGTTTTCTTCGCGAAGCCGCTGCTCTCCATGAGGAGATCGATGGCGGCGATCCTGCCATATTCGTTGAATGTCTCTTCTGCCATGATGGAATTTTGGTTTTTGCCACGACAAAAATAGGCATAATTGCTTGCAAACCCATATTATTGAGTATTTTTGTATATTACTGAAACAAACCGATCGACATGAAAAGAATATTCCTCGTCCTGCTGACCGCACTCATGGTCATCCCGGCTACCACGTCCGCAAAGGACAAGAAGCCCGCCGGAATCAAGGTCATCTCCTACAACATCAGAATGGGAACCGCCGATGACGGCACCAATTCCTGGAAGTACCGCTACCCGGCTTCGGGAATGATGCTCGACGACCAGAAACCGGACATATTCGGTCTCCAGGAGGCTCTTCCTGAACAGAAGCAGTACCTCGAAGACGTTCTTCCTGACTACAAGTCCGTGGGCGTCCCGAGGGATGACGGAAAGAAGAACGGAGAGATCATGGCCATCTTCTGGAACAAGAAGACCATCAAGATGCTGAAATGGGGCACCTACTGGCTATCCGAGACACCTGATGTCCCTTCCAAGGGCTGGGATGCCGCCTGCATGCGCACCGCCACCTGGACTCTGTTGAAGGATAAGAAGAGCGGCAAGAAATTCTACTATGTCAACACCCACCTCGACCATGTCGGCTGGGAGGCCAGGAAGAACGGGCTGGCCCTCATCGTGGAGAGAATCGCTTCGATGAATCCGAAGAACTACCCGATGGTGCTCACCGGCGATTTCAACATGGAGATTGACCGCCCTGAGTTCGACGACCTCAAGAAGCAGATGAAGAACGCCCGCGAGGAAGCCGCAGTCACCGACCACCACAACACTTTCAACAACTGGGGCAAGAACACGACAAGCATCATCGACTACATCTGGTACAGCGGCTGGAGCTCCTGCACCAAGTACGAGACCATCACGAAGCCATACAACAAGAGGACCTTCGTCTCCGACCATTTCCCTGTCTCCGCGACCCTTCTCTTCTAAGCCGCCATGAAAAGGACTCTTCTGATGCTGGCAGCGGCAGCGCTGCTGGTCGTTTCCTGTAAGGAAGCCCGGACCGCCGAAGGTCCCGGACTGGAGAAAGTCGCTCCCGAAGAAGTCGGCCTCAACTCAGAAAGGCTCAATCTTATCGACGACCTTTTCGAGAACGCCATAGCCGAGGAGGCCATCCCCGGCGGCGTACTGGCCATCGTGAGGCACGGCAGAATAGCCTGCCTGAAGGCCTACGGCAACAAGTCCGTAGTTCCGGAGACTGTCCCTATGACGACAGAGACCATGTTCGACCTGGCATCCCTCAGCAAGTGTGTCGGCACCACCCTCTCCTTCATGCAGCTGGTCGAAAAAGGACAGGTCCGCCTCAACGACAACGTCTCCCGCTACATCCCCGGCTTCAAGCCTTGGACAGACCCTGAGACCGGAGAGGAAGTGGAGATAACCATCCAGGACCTGATGACCCACTCCTCCGGCCTGGACGCCTATGTCAGCGTGGCCAACTATGTCTCTGAATATGGCGAGAACTGCCCGGACTCCCTTATGGCCGGCATTGCCGCAAGGGCCGGAAGGCACTTCCGTCCCGGGACCGGATTCCTCTACAGCTGCCTCAACTACGTCACTCTACAGAACATCCTGCAGAACGTCACAGGCGAAAGGCTCTGCGACTACGCCCAGAAGAACATATTCGATGCTCTGGGTCTTGAGCACACCTGCTATTTCCCGATGAACGGTGAGAAACCATCCAAGGAGAACTGGGAGTCCCTTGTACCGCTGTGCGCCCCGACCGAAGTGCAGGCGGACGGTCTTCCTCTCGTCGCCCAGGTCCATGACCCTATCGCAAGAAGGCTCAACAGCGGCAATTCCGGCAACGCCGGAGTGTTCTCCACAGCGGAGGACCTCTGCGTCATCGCCGCCTGCCTGATGAACGGAGGAGAATGGAACGGCAGGAGAATCCTCTCCCCTGCCACCGTCAAGGCCATGTTCACTGTTCCTGAAGAGAACTCACCGGAAGTCGGCAGGGCTCTCGGCTGGGACAACAGCAGCTCCCATGCGTCGCTGGTCGGCGACCTCCTCGAGAAGGACTGCGCCTTCATGCACACCGGCTACACCGGCACATCCATGCTGATGGACCTCGAGAACGACGTCGCCATCATCATCCTGACCAACCGCGTCCACCCTAAGGACACCGGCGGCCTCGGCCGCCTCCGCGCCCTCACCGCCAACATCGTCGCCGGCGCCCTCACCGACTGAACCCCAAGGGCAATCAATTAATCGTCGAGAGTCACAGGAACGCACTGACCTTACACACAGTTTTACTGGTGATCCCCGACTTTGTGAAACCACTGTCAGGGCATATGCTGCTTCAGCGTCGCAGACCCTCAAAAGGAGGATGGGGTCTGCGACGCTCCGTTTTGTAAGTGATTGATAATCAAATAGACTATTTAACTGCCCGTCGCAGACCCCCTGGGGGAAACGAGGGTCTGCGACGCGGCAATTGGCTGCAATTGGTTATATGTCCTGGCAGCGAGTCGCAGACCCTTCCAAGGGCGGGTTATTTCAGTTCAGGGACGCATTTGACACCGAGGAACTTGAGGGAGTTCACAAGCTCGGTGGTGACGGCGACCATGTACTTGGTGGAATGGAAAGTGATCCTGTACTTGGTCTGAGGATCGTAGAGGTACATCTTGAGAGGAATTCTGCCCTTGTGCGAAGAAATGATCTTCGTGAGCTCCTTTCGGAAAGAATCCGTGAGCATCGGAGTCTGGAGCTCGATGCTGAGACTTGAAATCATCACGTCGGCGACATTGCCGATCAGATACATCTTCTTCACCTTCAAAGCATAAGGAGACGTCTTGCCCTGCGCCCTCTCCTCCGGCTTGATGAAGAACTTCTCCTCGATCTCACCCTCGATGAAAAGGCCGTTGTGAACCTGGAGGTAGCTCATGAAAGTCTCATGGTCCTTGCTGAACAGAGCCAGCTCGTAGCTGCCCTCATAGTCCTCAAGCATCGTCTTTGAATATGGTTTCCCGGTCTTCGTGAGCTTGTTCTCCACACCAGTCACAAGACCGGCGATCCTCACCTTCTTCTTCGTCTTCTTCTCCTCGCATTCAGAGATCAGATCAGGCAGCTGCGCAAGATTGCAGGTCGTGAAGTTCTCTATCTCGAATGTGTAGTTGTCCAGAGGATGGGAGGAAAGGTACATCCCGACATATTCCTTCTCCTTCTGAAGGAACTCCAGTTCGTCCACTTCGACGGTCAGCTCCGGAATCTCAGGCGGGACCGGCTTCATCTCCTCGACCTCTCCGAAAAGCGAAGCCGAAGCGTCGGCCACATCCTGATTGAAGAGGGAGATGTAGCGGCTGAGCTCGTCAATGAATATCCCCCCGTTGCTGCAAGGAAGGAAGAACTGCGCCCGGCTGATCCCGAACGAATCGAAGGCGCCGGCATAGGCAAGACACTCCAGAGCCTTCCTGTTGAGAACGCCGGAAAGTCGCTCGACGAAATCGAACAGGCTCTTGAAAGGACCGTTCTCCGCCCTGTCCTTGATCAGCACATCGGCGACATTGCTTCCGAATCCCTTCACACCGCTCAGTCCGAAACGGATGTTACCCTCGGAATTGACCGTGAACTCGGCGTCAGACTCGTTGACATCCGGGTTGAGAACCTTGATCTTATGCGCCCTGCAGTCCGCCAGAATGGCCTTGATCTCAGTCATGTTGGACAGGTTGCAGGACAGGTTGGAAGCCTGGAACTCAGCCGGATAGTGGCACTTGAGCCAGCCCGTCTGGTAGGAGACCCAGGCATAGCAGGTAGCATGGGACTTGTTGAAGGCGTACTGGGCGAACTTCTCCCAGTCCTTCCAGATCTTGTCCAGGACCTTGTCCGGGTGGCCGTTCTTCACACCGTTGGTCATGAACTTCTCCTTGAGCTCCTGCATCACTGCGATCTGCTTCTTTCCCATGGCCTTGCGGAGCTTGTCCGACTCGCCGCGGGTGAAGGAAGCAAGCTTGCGGCTCAGAAGCATGACCTGCTCCTGGTAGACAGTCACGCCATAAGTCTCGGCGAGATATTCCTCCATCTCCGGAAGGTCATATTCAATAGGCTCCTTCCCCAGTTTCCTGGCGATGAATGAAGGAATATAGTCCATAGGGCCAGGACGGTAGAGGGCGTTCATAGCGATGAGGTCCTCGAACCTCTCCGGATGGAGGTCCCTCAGGTTCTTCATCATGCCCGGAGACTCGAACTGGAACACGCTCTTTGTGTCACCGCGGCCGTAGACCTTCTCGTAGACCTCCTTGTCGTCGATAGGGATGGCCTCGATGTCGATGTCCTTGCCGAAACGCTTCTTGATCAGGTCGAGACAGTTGTGGATGATGGTCAGGGTGTTCAGGCCAAGGAAGTCCATCTTCAGCATTCCCACGTCCTCGATGTAGTGGCCGTCGTACTGCGAAGTCCAGACATTCTCGCCCGTGTCCTTGTCCTGAGAGAGGCAGATAGGAATATAGTCGGTCAGGTTGCCGCGGCCGATGATGGTGGCGCAGGCGTGCATTCCCACCTGACGGATGCAGCCCTCCAGCTTCAAGGCGAACTTGAGGACATTCTTGACCTGTTCGGTTCCATTCTCTAGCTCATTGATGAAATCAGGGACAAGACGGTAGCAGTTCTTCAGGGTCGTCTTGACGTCGACCTCCTCCATTCCCTTCTGGAAGGTCTTGGTGACCGTCTTCTTCTGCCCGGGATTGTCCGGGTCGTCGACCTCCACTTCCTTCTCGAAGGACTTGAACCCCGGCTTCAGGTCATCGAACTTCGGGTTGAAAGGATATTCCTTCTCAACCTTCTCGCTCAGGCGGTCCGGCACCATCTTGGCAAGACGGTCGGATTCGTCGAGAGGAAGCCGGTTGACCCTGGCGACATCCTTGATGGCACCCTTCGCCAGCATGGTGCCGAAGGTGATGACCCTGGAGACATGGTCCTTGCCATAGGTGTTCTCGACATAGCGGTGGGCCTTCGGAAGGTCCTCGAAATCAACGTCGATATCCGGCATCGAGATTCGGTCCGGATTCAGGAACCTCTCGAACAGCAGCTGGTAGCGGATCGGGTCCAGATTGGTGATTCCGAGGCAGTAGGCGACAACGGATCCGGCTGCGGAACCACGGCCCGGACCGACCATGCTGCCTGCCGCCCGGGATGCGTTGATGTAGTCCTGCACGATCAGGAAATAGTCCGGGAAACCCATCCTGCAGATGGTCTTGAGCTCGAAATCTATACGTTCCGCCTGCTCGTCGTTGAGTGTGTCCCCGTAACGCTTGCAGGCTCCTTCATAGGTCAGATGGCACAGGAAGGCGACGGACTTGCAGAACTCGTCACCACGGTAGTTGCCCTTCTTGTCGCAGCGTCCTTCGTCGATGACGGACTTGTATTTCTCCAGATAGCTGTCGATGTCGGCGAGGAAGTCCGGATCGATCTCATATTTCGGGAGCACGTGGTCTCGGTCGATCCTGAACTCGCTGATCTTGTCGGCGATCTCGATGGTGTTGGAGATGACCTCAGGATGGCCGGGGAACAGGGCCGCCATCTCCTCCTCGCTCTTCAGGTACTCCTGCTGGGTGTAGTGGAGACGGTCTTCCTCGTCGATGTATTTGCCGGTGTTGAGGCAGATGAGGTGGTCGTGGGCCGGGCCGTCGTCCTTGTTGACGAAATGGACGTCGTTGGTGGCGATGACCTTCACACCCATCTCCTGGGAGAGATTGAATATCTCCTCGTTGACTCTGGTCTGCTCCTCATAGACCTCAAGGGACAGCCTCGGGACCTCCGTCTTGTGGAGCATCACCTCAAGGTAGTAGTCGTCCCCGAACAGGTCCTTGTGCCACTTGATGGCCTCGCGGGCGGCGTCCAGGTTTCCGGCCATGATGTCCTTGGATATCTCTCCGGCCAGGCAGGCGGAACTGCAGATGAGGTTGTCGTGGTACTTCTCGATCACCTCATGGGAGACCCTCGGCTTGCCGTAGTAGAGGCCCTCGGTGTGGCCGATCGACACGATCTTGACAAGGTTCTTGTAGCCCTCGATGTTCTTCGCAAGGAGGATGAGGTGGTAGTAGCCCCTTTCCTTGTTCGTGTGAGGGAAATGCTTCGTCACATAGACCTCGCAGCCGATGATTGGCTTGACCTTGTAGCGACCGGTCTCCTTGTCCACATGCTTCCCTGCGAACTTGAAGAACTCCTTGACACCGAACATGTTGCCGTGGTCCGTGATGGCCAGGGCAGGCATTCCGAGCTCCTCCGCTTTGTTGAAGAGGGCGTCGATGGAAGAAAGACCGTCAAGAATCGAGTACTGTGTATGGACGTGAAGATGGACGAAAGACATGGACTTGGATGATTGTGTGCAAATATACCGAAAAAGGCCTGCCCCTCAAAGCAGACCTTCCCAAAAAGTTTTCAACAATCCCGTCTGCTACGGCCAGAATGCGTTGTGGTACATCTTCGGTGTGTGCTCAGCAGGGACAAGTCCTCTGAGCTTGAAAAGTTCCGGCACGGTGACGAACACATATCCCCTGGCCTTGAGGGCAGGAATCAGGGCTTCGACAGCGTCAAGGACTTCCTGCCTCTTGTCATGGAAAAGGATGATGTCGCCGTCCTCAACGCATTCAAGGACGGTTCTGACCATATATTCAGTGGTGGTGGCCGGATCCCAGTCGGCGCAGCCCATCCCGGCGATGAAGACCTTGCCGCCGATTGCGTCCGCCACGTTCTTGTCGAGATCCGTGTAAGGCGGCCTGAGGTACTCCGGCCTGGCTCCCGTGTACTTCTCGATGAGGTCGTCGGTCCTGGAGACTTCCTCCGCTATCTTCTCCTTGTCCAAAGCCGGGAGGTGAGGGTGCGAATATGTGTGGTTCTCGACGTCGCACCCCATCCGGGCCATCCTCCTGAGAATGGCGCCGCCTTTCCTGTCGATGTTCTGTCCTTCGACGAAGAAGGAGGCCTTGATGCCGTTCGACTCGAGAAGGTCGAGCATCTTCGGAGTGATCTCCTTGTCAGGACCGTCGTCGAAGGAGAGGGCTATGTACTTCGGGAACCTGGCAGGATAGCCCAGCATCTGGTACGCCAGTGAATATGCCATCCTGATCTGACCGGATGTGTTGGGATGCAGGTGGTCCGTCTCCGCATTGCGGAAATAATGGACATGCTCCCCGAACGTCGGCATGAGACCGCAGATGCTGTTGAGGTCGATGACCGGGACGGCCCAGATGTTTGCGGCCTGCTTGACCGCTTCGACATATTCATCAATGAACAGACCTCCTCTGTTGGCGAAGTCCTCCGGTGGCTGGACATTGTTCTTCGCGAAGTTGGCCAGACCTCTGTGTATCGGGGTCAGGAGGATCACCTGCTTGTCCGGATAGTGGGTCTTGAGCCAGCGGAGGGCCTTGTTGGTCCTGCCGGCGAAGGTCGTGTCGTTGTAGGCGAAGTCCCTGTGGCGGAGTTCTCGGATGACCCCGTCGGAATTCGCTTCCCTGACGTTGTAGGTGTACCAGTCCCCGATCGGGGTTGCGTGGTTGTAGTCGTTTGTCCCGAGGAAGACCATGATGGCGTCAACCTCCTGTCCGTGCTCGGCCTCGAGCCTTTCGCCCTGGCCGATGAGGTGGTCCATCCTGTGGCCGCTGATGCCATAGACATAGGGCTCGATGCCGAGGATGTCCCTCATCAGGTTCCAGTAGGTGTTGTTCCAGATGCCTATCTGGTTGGGGTCAGTGATGGAATCTCCGAGGAAAGCCACTCGGGCTCCGTTCCACTGGCTCTGGATCTCCGGCTGGGCCGACAGCGTCGGGACCGCCAGGGACAGAAGAGCCATGATGCATGCAAGTTTCTTCATCATATTCATGAATTGCTTTGAATGAGACGCTGTTTTGAAATCTGAACACAAGATACGAATTTCTTCCGGATGTGTGCAGATGTTTAAGATTTTGCGTTATGCGGGATATTTAATATTTTTGTATGATATATGATAAATCAATACATCTTCATGATATGACCACAACTTATTCATCACCAACGCTCAAAGTTATCAAGCTTGAAAGCCTCCATGCACTTTGTGCCAACAGTCCGAGCGACACAGAACCATTCACTGTCAGCAGCAACAGCTATTCAGACGAAGACTTTGAGTAAATCCGTACATCGATGAAAAAGAACATGTATATGATTGCGATGGCCCTCGGGATCATCGCCTGCAGCCGTGAAGAGCTGCCTGTCACAGACCAGAACGACCAGTCTGCGTCCGGTCAGACGACGATGACCATCATCGCTAGCACCGAGAGTTCGAACGCCACCAGGACCGCCCTCAGCGGCAACGATACCGACGGCTATGATGTCGTGTGGAGCGAAGGAGATGAGATCACGGTCGGTGGATACGGCGGTAACTTATTCGGACTCTATGAAGGTGCGGGAAAGACGAGCGCAACCTTCTTCTTGAAAGGAAACAATAATCTTACGGACGGTGAATATGATTCATTCTACCGTATGTACACAACGACACTTCCCACAAAGCAGACGTATTATCCTGATAATACGATAAAGAGTTCGCCTATGCATGCAAAGGTGACAATCAGCGGAGGCAAGCCGGAGCCTGCACAGTTCCACAATCTCTGCGGACTGCTCAGACTGAAGATCAAGGAAAAGGAGGTGAAGGATTACATCGAGGTTTCGCAAATCGGGATCAGTTCAAGCCAGGCTATGGCAGGGAAATTCGACATAGTTGACTATGCCGCCGTGATGAAGAACGAAGATGTTTTCAACTATATCACCCTGGATTGCACAAACAATGGAAATAATGTCCCACTGACAACAGATGGCGTTGATTTCTATATAGCCCTGCCAGCCGGAACATACACCAATGTAGTAATTGATGTGACCGACAAGAATGGTTCTGTGTGCACTAAAAGGCTCGCAAGCGGAAAGTCCCTCACGATTGAGCGTTCCAAAATAACGCCGGCCACTTTCACGGTTGAGCAATTCATCCCAAGCAATCTTGAGGCTGTAGACATGGGACTGTCGGTTCTCTGGGCGAATATGAACGTGGGTGCCATATCTCAAAATGGTAATGGAGATTACTTTGCATGGGGAGAGACCTCCACGAAGAGCAGTGTCCTTTTGTTTAGACAGGATTATTATTTTGATAAGGACTACACTGAATATTCTGCATCCGGCAAGACCGTCCTTGATCCTGAACACGATGTAGCCCATGTGAAATGGGGAGGAGACTGGCGTATGCCGACACAATCCGAAATTGCGGAACTGTTTGACGATACGAAGACCGAATGGTCATATGTTAATGAATATGGTGCGGAGATTAATGGTGTCAAGTGCTATAAGGGCATGAAGATCACATCGAAGGAAACAGGCAAATCCATATTCCTCAAGAGTACAGGTTACTATAAAGACTCTGGATTGGAATACAATGACAGTGAGGGCCTATACTGGTCAAGCACAATATGTGGTGATGAAAGTGCGTACCGCCTCAAGTTCAGTTATCCGTACGGTACAGGAGGCTATTATGAAAGGCATGATGTAGCAAATAGCAGTTTCCGTTATTGCGGTCTGCCCGTCCGTCCCGTCTGCGATAAGCCGAGTTCAGAGTGAAACCAGAATGAAGAAAGTAAACATTCTTTTGGCCGCGATTCTTGTTCTCCTTTCGTCCTGCACCAAGGAAACTCTCCAGGAGACAAGAGTCGGGACCGGACAACCATCGCCTGTAACCTTCACTGCAAAAGCGGAGGTCAGCGACAATGCGCTTACGAAAACGACGCTGACCGGCAGCGACGCCGAAGGCTATGACGTGGTCTGGAGCAGCGGCGACGATTTCAGGCTGCTGTACAAATATTCCCGCATGTACTCCTACTGGGGATATCTCACTTACAGCATCAGCTCCACCCCGGGCACGACATCGGCTGATTTCTCCACGACGGACTCTTTCAAGAGCGAGGACTTCAGCAAGCCGGTTGTCAGTTTCTACCCCGCATCTCTCATTCCTGACGGAATCGATGGCAAGACTTCGTCTGTGCCCGGACCTCTCAGCTGGCCTGCCAGTCAGGAATACGTGGCCGGTACCGCAAGCCGGTGCCCGATGGCCTCATTGAACACTGACCCGGCCGGAACATTCACTTTCAAGAACCTCGGCGGCATTCTGCGTCTGAGTGTCAAGGGAAGTGGCAGAATCACGTCCATCCGCATATCCGCAGACCAGAAGATGTCCGGGAGCTTCCTGTTCAACTCGGATAAAGATCCGGTTGAGACAGTGATGCTTGACCAGGAAGAAGAGGATGGCGGCATAGTGCTTGACTGCAGTGAGGGAATTCAGCTCAGCGACAGCGGCGTTGACTTCCATTTCAACGTCCCTGCGGGCACATACTCCGGTTTCAAGGTCGAGTTCTTCGACGGCGACCTTCTCCGCGGCACTCGCACTGCGAAAAAGGATATCATCATCAAGCGCAGCTGCATCACGGCCGCTTCGATGACCGCCCCGTCACCTGCCGCAGGAAAACTGCTCGGCACCGGCCAGGCCAGGACTGTCACAAAAACCGAACTGATAGAACTGGCGATCAGTCTTGCAGGCGAGACCCTCGGCTCAGCGGCAAGCTATCTCAATTTCCTTCTTCTTTTTGACCTTAAGATAGTGCCTGTGCGCTATGCGACCACAGATGTGGACGGAAACCTTGTGTCCGCTTCGGGACTCATAGCTTATCCTGACCTGTCCGCAGACGAATATGGTACCTATTCTCTCGGACGGATTGTCAGCATACAGCACGGAACCTGCGACATAGACGAAGCACCGTCCAGGCAGGATCTCCCTATGGAGCTGCTCCCAACCGCAGCAGGTATCCGCAGCGGAACCAAACTCAGCGAACTGCTCTTCGGTGAATATTTCGTCGCCTGCATGGCGGATTACCTCGGCTACGGCGCGACAGAGAACAGTTCCCTCCTTCACCCGTATCTTCACAACAGACTCACCGGCAGCACGTGCGCGGACCTTATCGCAGCGACTGAGGAGTACATCGAGGAAAACGGACTGGAAGTCTCCACGAACACTGTCGATCTCGTAGGCTACTCCCAGGGCGGAGCCGCCACCATTTCGACAATGCTCGAACTGCTCGACCGCGACGAAGAGGAATGGTCCGAACGCATCGGTGACGTCTGGGCCGGAGCAGGCCCGTACGACATCCTCGCGTTCATGGACTCATTCGCACAGAGTCAGTCATATTCCCGCTCCTGCTACATCCCTTATGCCATGCGCGGCCTTGCTTATGGCGAAAGCCTGGACATCGATTGGGACAATGTCTACAACGCCGACGTCGGGGGCAGCGGGAAGGGCGGCAACCAGCTCGAAGCCGAACTGTTCAGCAAGACGCAGGTCAGCACATGGACGGAAGTCATCGGCACCGACGTCACCAGGATCCTCAACCCGGATTTCTACGGAGACGGCAACGATGACATCCGGAGCCTCAAGGAAGCAGCCCTGGCCAATTCCGTCACGAGCTGCACTGCACCGAGCGCCAGCATGAAATCAAGGATCAAGCTTTACCACAGTCCGTCAGACGACACCGTACCGTTCGTCTGCTCGACAAAACTTCAAGAGGCCTGGGGGCTCGACGAGGTCACTGAACTCACGCCCGGGGACCACGTAGAGGCAGGTGTTGACTTTCTCCTGGCTTTCTGCGGTCTCGACAAGCTGATGGACCTCTTTTAGGAATGATGAAAAAATAAGTTGGTAAAGATTTATGAAAGATTGTTTATGGATTTTGAATATGGAATGAAGGAGCGTAGCGGGCTACGTGACTGAATGACATGTTCAAAAGACAAAACAAGATTCATAAAGATTACCAGATTATTTTTTAAGAATGACTTAGTTCCAGAATCCAGAAGAATATTCAGATGGTTTTGGGAAATCCGCTGAAAGTGCGTAATCTCCCGAACAGCGACTGAAATCAATAAATAAAATTCAAATATGAAGAAACTGCTCACGGCAGCTTTCATGGCTGCAATGGTCCTCGGAGGACCGATGAACGCACAGGCACAGACGGTCGACAGCGACTGGTATGCCGCAACGGACGCTCTTGGAAGGAAGGTCGGAAGGTACGACGACACCAAGAAGGACAAGACCGTCATCATGTTCTACTGGACCTGGCACCAGATGGCCGACGAGACTGGCACCTATGTCAAGAACATCGCCCAGACCCTGAAGACCAATCCTGAGGCCGCCAACGACTACGATTTCTGGCACAAGGACAACGACGACTACTGCTACTGGGACGAACCGATCTTCGGCTACTACCGTACAACCGACAAATGGGTCCTGCGCAAGCATGCGGAGATGCTCGCCGATGCAAAGATCGATGCGGTCTTCTTCGACTGTTCCAACGGCAGCATGACCTGGGACGAGAGCACGGACGCCCTCTGCGAGGCATGGGACCAGGCTCAGAAGGACGGAGTCAACGTCCCAAAGATCGGATTCCTCCTTCCTTTCAGCACCACTCCTGGCGCAAAGAAGGCCATCCGTCACCTCTACGAGAGGATGTACAGCAAGGGCCTTTACGAGAATCTCTGGTTCTACTGGGACGGCAAGCCTTGCATCTTCGCCTACCCTTCAATGCTGGACGAGAATGACGAAGAAGAAAAGGCCATCAAGGAGTTCTTCACATTCCGCCCGATGCAGCCGGACTATGTGATGGGCCAGATGAAGGATGTCCCTTCACAGTGGAGCTGGCTGGAGAACTATCCGCAGCACGGTTTCAATCCAAAGGAAGACGGCACCTGCGAGCAGGTCAGCGTCGGTGTGGCCCAGAATGCCTGCGATGCAACGGGCGGCCACTGCAGCGCCTTCAACCTCCCGGGAACATATTCAAGATCATACACTTACAGGAACGGCTACGACCAGCGTCCCGACGCCTACCTCTGGGGTGCCAACTTCGAGGAGCAGTGGGACAGAGCCTACGAGCTCGACCCTGACGTTGTCTTCGTGACCGGCTGGAACGAGTGGATCGCCGGATGCTGGAAGAGTTTCGCAGGCAAGCCGGAACCGCCTGCATTCGTCGACGAGTTCGACTGGGACCACAGCCGCGACATCGAGCCTACCAAGGCATGGGGCAACTTCGGAGACGTCTACTATCTCCAGCTTGTCGACAAGGTCAGGAAGTTCAAGGGCACCAGCCCGGCTCCTGAGGCATCTGCTCCTAAGTCAATCCGTCTGCGCAAGACCGGCGACTGGGACGATGTCCTTCCAAACTACACCTCCTACAAGGGCAACACCGCCCACAGGGACGCTCTCGGCAAGGCTGACATCCACTATGTCGACGAGACCGGCCGCAACGACATCGTCGGCGCCAAGGTCGCCAGGGATGATGAATATGTCTGGTTCTATGTCGAGACCGAAGGCAAGCTCACCTCACGCAAGGACAAGAACTGGATGATGCTCTTCCTCGATGTCGACAGGGACAAGTCCACCGGCTGGGAAGGCTACGAATATGTCGTCAACTACAAGAACCCTAAGTGCTGCAGGACCACCGTCAGCAAGAACAGCAGCAATGGTGCATGGGAGTGGGAGGACGCCGCTTCCGTGAAGTACACCGTCAAGGGTGACCAGCTCGTCATCAGAATCCCTCGTTCGCTCGATCCTGCTCTCCAGGGAGCGCTCGACTTCGAGTTCAAGTGGGTTGACAACATGCAGGACGAAGGCAACCCGATGGACTTCTACGTCAGCGGTGACGTCGCTCCTCTTGGAAGGTTCAACTACGTCTACACCGCCGAATAGTCGGACCCTGAATCAAGTTCAGGGTGACGGACACGTAACATATTGAGATCAAATGATTTGTTATGAGTAGAGCAAGGATCGTATCAGTAGCCCTGCTATATTCAGTTTCCGCTGTCATATTCGGAAGCAGTTGCTGCAGACAGTCTGAAGCGAGTGAAACTGTTGCAGGAAACCCGATAAGCGAACTGACCGGACAACCCATAGAGGATCCGCACATGATCGCTCATGACGGCAAGGTCTATCTGTTCGCCAGCCACGACTATTCCTTTCAAAGCAAAGGCTACGACATGCGGGACTGGTGGGTATGGTCATCTGATGACCTCGTACATTGGAACCAGGAATGCGTCCTGAAGCCTGAAGAGACATTCATGAAAGAGCCTTCCACCAAGTGCTGGGCTACTTTCGGAGTTCCAATGGACGGAGGATGGAGGTTGTACTTCTCCGCCGGACCAACACAGATCGGAGTCGTCACCGCCCAGACCCCTGCCGGTCCTTGGAGCGATCCGCTCGGGAAGCCCCTGATCGCCGACGGAGAATACGCTACAGAAAGCCGCGACCCTGACGTCCTTCTTGATGACGACGGATCGGCCTACATTGTCTTCGGTACCTTCAATTACTTCATAGCCAGACTTTCCAAGGATGGTCTGTCACTCGATGAAGAAGCAAGACCCGTGGTTATCACAAATCCGGTCGGTCCTTATGGTAAAGGAAAGACGGACGACAAGCCATCTCTGCACAAGCACGGAGGGCTTTACTACCTCTCATGGTCCGGTTTCTATGCTGTCTCGGATAATGTCTACGGTCCTTACGAATACAGGGGGACGGTACTCTCCCCGGAGAGTGTGGCTCCCGACTTCCGTCCTGACAGGTCTGCCGTGCTCTTTGACCGCCATGGTAACTTCTTCGAGTTCAACGGCCAGTGGTACTATGCAGCCAACGACTTCAGCCAGCCGGGAAGGACCCGTTACTACAGAGACGTCGTGATGGGATATGTCCATTACAAGGACAATGGAGACATGGCTCCTGTGCGGATTGACAGGACCGGTGTCGGGCAATATGATGCAAGCGGAGAGATCGAAGCTGAAGATTGGTTCAAGGCTGAAGGTGCATCCACTACAGAGAACCTTTGGGGTGGATTCGACCTGAGCCTCGGGCCCGGAGGCCGGGCCGCATATCCGAATATTCATAATGTCCCGGCTGATGCATGTCTGTCCCTGTCAATCTCCAACAACTTGGAAGGCGGTGTTCTGGAATTCAGGGACGGGGCACCTGACGGACCAGTTCTGGGAACCCTTGACCTGGGAGGACGCAACAATGCCGGACACCACCTGACGCACAGGGTGACGCTCTCGAACCATTCTGGCACCCTCAACTTATGGATAGTTGCCAAGGGCGAGGGTGATTCAGAAATATGCAGGATTGACAGCTTCCGCTTCGAGCCCCGCTCTTAACAGGGAGGAGCCATACGAAGGCCTTCTGCGTCAGCGGCGGGGAAGGAAGATTCTTTCGACGGCGATGTTGCTGCGGGCCTCGTTGCAGTCAAGGCGGCGGGAGTCCGTGCTGTAGATCATGTAGAGACCGCCCTTCTCCTCGTAGAAAGTGTAGTAATGGATGCCCTCAGGGACGAATTTGGTCTTCAGAGGGATGAGGGTGTGATCCTTCGAATCTATCCTGTAAAAGCGGCAGGTGGCACGGAAGACTGAGCCGTAGCCATCGACCGTCGAAGCTCCGTTGACATTGACACACAGATAGTTCTCACCCTTCCAGGTGAAGAATTCGGGACGTGCGGTTATCGACTCGGGAATGACGTCGATGTTCATGAACTCTCCTGTCGCGGCGTTCCACTGGCCGTACACGCACCCCAGGCGGTTCTGGAAACGGGACACGAATCCGAAGATGTCGCCGTCGAGAGGATAGACCACGGACTCCCAGAACGAACAGCCGGGGAACTTGTCGGAGACATCAGGAATGGCAACGGTCTCCCAGTGATAGAAGTCCGAAGTCTTCATCA
The DNA here is from genome assembly GCA_024398315.1 of Bacteroidales bacterium. Classification (GTDB taxonomy): domain Bacteria; phylum Bacteroidota; class Bacteroidia; order Bacteroidales; family UBA932; genus Cryptobacteroides. The sequence goes on along the minus strand of JAKSJH010000004.1, from coordinate 12,988 downwards.
CAAGGCAGGTGAAGTCAGCACCGACCTCGGATGCGCAGCAGTACCAGCAGCCTTTCCCCTCGACAATCTCGACATTGAGCCCCAGGCCCATGGCCTGGACCGGTCCTCCGTCGAGAACGCTCGAGCAATGGACTCTTGCCTTTGCGTTATAGATGTCCAGAACATTGAAAAGATTCATCGGACGGCCGTCCAGGGTCAGTATCTCGGCCTCATTGTCGAATGCCTGACGATCAAGGTCGAAGGTACGTCCGACATAAGTGGCTGTAGAATCAACCGAAGGACAGTAGAGCAGGTACATCTTGTTGCCGACAATGCAGCCCGTAGGGTCGTACGGAGCGCGCCATATGTCGCTTATTCCGTCTCCGGCAACCGCTGCTTTGATGAATTCGACCCCATCAAGATCCGAAGTCTTCCATTTCGAGATATTGACATCGATGTCATGATTGCGGGGATGCTCCTTCGTCGTCAGATAACCGGCATTGTAGGCACCGTAATGATAGCCCTTGTATTTCCCGATGTAGCGGAAATCATGGGACATCAGTTCCTTGGACGGGTCAGAGACGTTCCCGAGCAGTTCGTCGGAAAGGGTGTGACTGCAGGAATTGAGAACAAGCAGAGCTGCTGCAAAAAGAAAGAATCTCTTCATTTAGACGGAAATAATTGAATATCAACAATATTACGACTCCCCGCTCAATGCGTCGAGGATTGAACGGGCGAGTTTCGGAGAGACCATTGTAGAAAGGTCTTCGAGGGTCGCCGAGGCTATTCGGGCCACTGAACCGTAGTGCATGAGCAGGCGTTTCTCGGTCTGCTCACCGACTCCCTTTATGTCACGCAGCGCGCTGTGGACCTGGGATTTGCTGCGCAGGGAGCGGTGGAAGGTGATGCCGAAGCGGTGCGCCTCGTCACGGATGTGCATCAGGACCTTGAGGGCGTGGGAATTACGGTCGAGGAACAGAGGATAGGGATCGTCCATCCGGATCACCAGCTCCATCCTCTCGGCGAGACCGACCACCATCATCCTGTCGATGATCCCAAGCTCTGCCAGAGCCTGACGGGCATATTCAAGCTGACCCCTGCCGCCGTCTATGACCACCAGCTGCGGCAGGTCCTCGGGATTCTCCGCCAGCATCCTTGAATATCTCCGGTTGACAATCTCCTTCATCGTCGCATAGTCGTCCGCCCCGATGACGGTCTTGACCTTAAACTTGCGGTAGTCGCTCTTGCAAGGCACCCCGCCCCTGAACACGACGCAGGCGGCTACAGGGTTGGTGCCCTGGATGTTGGAGTTGTCGAAACACTCGATGTGCTCGGGCAGGACATCCATGTTCAACGCCTTCCTGAGGTCCTCCAGAACGATGCGGCGGTACTCTTCCGGATCCTTCTTCTCAGCCTGCTTCAGGGAATTGAACAGATATTCCTTGGCATTCCTGCTGCTTAGCGACAGCAAGGAAAGCTTGTCCCCGCGGACAGGAATCCTGAATTCGACCCCTGGCAGTTCGACATCCGGCAGGAAAGGAACGATCACCTCCTTGGCAAGGCCTCCGAACTTGGATTCGATCTCTGCAATGAAGGTGCTCAGGACAGAGCCGCGCTCCTCTTCTATGTTCATCTTGAAGCCCAGGTTGAGAGACTGGATGACAGACCCGCCTCTCACTCTCATGAAGTTGCCGAAAGCATCCGCACCGTCGAACTCCAGAGAGAAGACATCGCAGTCACCTCCTGAGGATGAGGAGATTATGGACTTGGCGTAGTGCTGCTTCAGGGAGTCTATCTTCTCCTTGCAGGCAAGGGCGTCCTCGAAGCGGAGCTCATCGGAAGCCTCCTTCATGGCCTTCTCATAGTCACGGATGATGTCGTTCACCCCGCCCTTGAGCAGACGCACTATCTCCTCTATCCAGACTGAATATTCCTCCTTGCTGACCGCCCCGACGCAGCACCCCCTGCATCTCTGAATATGAAAATCCAGACATGGCCGGAACTTCCCGCGCAGGATGGCTTCGCCGGTGATCTTGAGGTTGCACGAGCGTAGAGGATAGGTCTTGCGGAAGAACTCAAGCAGCCAGTTGGCATGAGAAACAGAACTGTAGGGACCGAAATAACGGCCCGTCCGGCGGTCCACCCTGCGGGTCAGGAAGACCTTCGGGAACTCATCGTTTGTCACGACAATCCAGGGATAGGTCTTGGAATCCTTCAGCAGGATGTTGTAGTGCGGCTTGTACTGCTTGATGAGGTTGTTCTCCAGCAGAAGTGCGTCGGCCTCCGTGTCGACCACCGAGAACTGTGCGTCAGCGATCTTGGAAACCAGAATCCTGGTCTTCGTGTTGAGTCTCTCAGGAGGGACGAAGTACTGGGCGACCCTTTTGTGGAGGTCCTTTGCCTTGCCAACGTAAATCACTTTCCCCGAGGAATCGTAGTAGCGATAAACCCCCGGGGAATGTGGAAACAGGGCGATTTTCTCCCTGACAGTCAGTGTGTCCTTGTCAGCCAACGCCGTCAGTTCTTGGGCTGCACGTACTTGGCGATCTCTTCTTCGATGGCCTTGCCGCGGAGATCCCTCTTGAGGATGGTTCCGTCAGGACCGAAGAGGATGATGTGAGGAATACCCTGGATGCCGTAGATGTCAGTAGGAATCTGCTGGGCGTCTATGATCTGGTTCCAGGTGATGCCGTAGACGGCGGCGGTGTCGACAGTAGCCTGAGGCTTGTCCCACACGGCGACGCTGAGGACATCGAAATCCTCACCGGCATACTTCTGATAGATGTTCTTCACATTAGGAATCTCACCCTTGCAAGGGCCGCACCAGGAAGCCCAGAAGTCCACCAGGACATACTTTCCGTTGCCGACATAGGAAGAGAACTTGGTTCCGCCGACCTCGAAGTCGGTGAACTTGCAGCCCTCGTCCGTGGCCAGCTTGGCGGAGATGACCTTCTTCATGCTTTCAACCGGCGCTGTGGCGGCAAGCGTAGGGTCCAGGGACTCGATCATGTCGTTGAGTTCGGCGACAGGGATGTCATACTGAAGGTTCTGCAGAGCCACGAGGGAGAGGACGTTGCCGGTGTTCTCCTTGAAAGTGTTCCTGTTGAAATCCAGGTATTCGACGTTGATGGCATCATAGAGAGAATCCGCCTGCTCCTCAGAAAGGTCTTCAGACATCTGCCTGAACCTTTCAACGAAAGCGGCAGAACCTTCCTTGAACGCCTCGACTCTGGCCTGGACAGAGGCCTTCGGAGCCTTGGAGGTGAACTTCACGTTCTGAGCATCTTCGAAACTGACTTCAAGCGGAGTTCCGTCCGAGACGAACTTCACCTTGACACCATTGTCACCGGTGAGGGTGGACATTGCAGTAATGTCAGCAGGTACTTCCATCGAGAACTTGCCGTCGACTACGTCGGCGGTAACCTCCTCCTGGCCCGGAACGGCCACCACTACTGATGAAGGAGCTGTTCCTTCAGGGAACTCTCCTGTAAGCTTTGTAACGTCAGAAGCCTTCTGACCGCAGGAAACTGCAGCCATAAGAGCAACTGATGAAACAAGGAATGTCTTGATTTTCATTTACTTCTATTGTTGAATATACTATTTGTCAAGGTCAAGCACTCTCACGTTGCGGATCTTGAGACCTTCTCCGTGGCCGCAGAACGAGATGTAGCCCTTCTTGTTGAACATTCCAGGATGGTTCCTGTGGTCTACGGTGTAAGGGTTGGTGTCGCTGCCGTCAGGAGCGATATTGTGGCCCTTGCAGGCCTTGCGGACATTGCCGTCCACGATGACCTCTCCGTTGACGGTGACCTTGATGTGGTCGCCTTCGACACGGATCTCCTCAGTGCTCCACTCTCCGAGAGGCTTGTGGACCAGACGCTTGGCTGGAATCACGCCATAGACCGATCCGTGGACCTGGTACTCAGCAAGCCAGCCTGAATACATGTCTGCGTCGTGGTCGAGGATCTGGACCTCGCACATTCCTTCGTAAGCGGCGTCGACACCCATAGGGGTCCTGATTCCGACACCGTTGTTGATGCCTTCGCGGACCATGCAGAACTCGAATCTGTAGACGAAGTTGCGGTACTCCTTGAGGGTGTAGATGTTGCCTGAACCGCCGTAGAGGGCGGACACGTACATCGAGCCGTTGAGCGGCATGTAGCCGTCCTTGTTACCCTGCCACTTGTCGAGGCTGGTACCGTCGAAGAGCATCTCGAAGCCCTGCTTCTTCTCCTCTGCGGTGAGCTCTGAAACAGGAGCAGGCTGAGCCTTCGAGAGGGCGTTCTGGATCTCCTGGACATAATAGCCGTCGTCATCGCGGTTGCGGTCGGAATATGCCTTGGAAGCCTTTCCAAGGCAGTTGTTCAGCAAGTCATAGTCGATTTCCTCCTTGGTGGTGGAAGCAATCTTCCTGACAGCGTCAGCGGCTGCGAACAAGGTGGCCTCGTCGTCGAGGTACCTGCCGGCGAGGATGAAGGACTTCCTGGTAGGAAGCTGGATGAGCTTTTCAAGGATGCCGTTCCTGGTAGCAGGATCGGCTGCGAGCTCGATGGCCTGGGCGTAGTTCGCGATCTTGTTGTCCGGATCCTGTTCGTACCTGGCGACGAGATCGGAGAATGCAGCAAGAGCCGTTTCTTTATATTCAGGGCAGTTCCTGGCAATGTCCATCAAGGATGCTGCCGCCTTGTAGTTGTCGACTGAAGCGAGGGCTGAGAACGCCTCCGGGGTCTTTGACTCAGTGAAGGCTGCGGCAAGAGAGGCAACGGCTCCGTCGGCTCCGGTGGAAGCAAGGACAGGATAGAACCTGGAGGCCTTGGCGGCGGACTTCATCATTGCGGCCACCTTGTCGCCCTGCTCGTCAGGAGAGAGGGTGTGGATTGCGGCCTTGAGAGCTTCCTGGCACATGGCGGCGCTCTCATCCGAACCGGCCTTGTCGAGAAGTTCACCGACCTTGTCGATGTCTGCGGTTCCGACTACTCCGGCGAGAGCTTTCTGTGCGATGGATGCGACTGTGGCGTCACCTGACTGGGCGAGGGTCAGGAGCCTTGGTGCAAGACCCGTGAGCCTGCGGCCTGAGACGATCGAAGTGATCCAGGTGAGGGCTGCGGCGTCGGCTTCTGAGCATTTGCCGTTTGCGCCGATCTGACCGATCTTTCCGTCGAGGATGGAAGCGACGGCCGGCTCGATGTCACCCTTGAAGGACTTGAGAGCAGCGAAAGCAGCTCCGCTGTTCTCACCTCCGAGTTTGGAGACGATGGCGGCGAGGCAGTCGCTGTCACCGATCTTTCCGGCGGCCTTGATGGCGGCCTCGGCGATGTCGCCACCCTGACCGACAGCTGCGCAGACGAGCTTTGAAGCATCAGCGACCTTGTTGTTGCCCATCCAGTTTAGGATGTCGACCTTGGTGGCGTCTGAAGCCTTAGCGTACTTGGCTGCAAGAAGGGCTGCTACGGCGTCTGTGCCGACGAGGGATGTCGCATCGTTGATGACCGAGTTCCTGAACTTGATGTCATCGCTGCCGAGAGCGGAGACAAGGGTCTTGAGCGCCTTGGCAGGAGCGTTCTTCATCTGAGCGAGAGCGCCGGCTGACTTGTAGGCGGACACTTCGCTGCCGAGAAGGCTCTTGGCGGCCTTGGCGACGGCCTTGCTCTTGCTGCCGTCCGCAAGAGCGACGGTGAGAGCGGCATAATCAGCGATGGAACTCTTCTTGAGGATGTCAAGCGACGATGCGCTTCCTACCTTTGCAAGAGCGGAGGTGACGGCTCTGAGCTCGGCTCCTTCGGAGGCTGCGGCCCACTGCTGGAGATATGGTTCGGCGGCGGAGATGTTCAGCCTTGAAGCGGCGTCTGCCAGAAGGGCCTTGTCAAGCTTCGCTTCCTTCACAAGGTCAAGGACTGCGGATTCTGACTCAGGAATATTCTCGAGAGCGCCGAGTGCAAGGGATACGAGAGCCGGCTGAGCGGTCAGACCTTTGAGGAAATCCACGTCGGAAGCCTTGGCCAGAGGACGGAACTGAGTGAGCAGGAAGGCCTTGGTGACATCGTCCGATGCGGCCTTGATGGCCTGGGCGAAGCCTTCGCTGACCTTTGCTGCCACGGCAGGGTTGCCGGAAGCGTAGGCAGAAAGTCCCGTGAGGGCATATTCATAGATGTTGTTCTTCACGCCTGCGGCAGGTTCCTTGAGCTTGGAAGCGACCATGAGGACAGAAGAAGGTGCGGCAGCGGCGAGATCGGCCATCTGGGCGTTGAAGGTGTCGCTGGTCTGGGCAGGCATCGCTGCGAGCACGTCGGCAACGATGGTGTCAGTTGTTCTCTGCCTTGCGTCCTGAGCGTTGAGCGAAAGGGTGAAGGCAAGGAGAATGGTTAATGCTGTAGTGAATATCTTTTTCATTGTCAGAGGCTTGATGTTAGAGAATCATTGAACCCCAAGGGGCGCGCATAGGCTGGTTGATGAGTTCGTTGGCCGCATCGTCACCGATGAAGAGCTGCTTCTTCGGGTCGAAATGGAGTGTCCTTCCGAGCCTGAGGGCGCATGAGCCCATGTTGACGATCGTACAGCTGTGGTGACCGTTGTCCTCCGCAAGAGCGAATGTCTGGCGTGTCTTCACGCACTCCAGGAAGTCGGTGTTGCGAGGTTCCGGATCAGGAAGGGAGTTGATCACGTCCATCACGTTAGGGATGGTGCACTCGAATCCCTTGTAGACCTTTCCGTTAGGACCTTCGATGTAAGGCACCTTGCCTTCGCTTTCGAAGCCTTCGCCTTCGAGGATGATCTTGCAGCCGTCCTCGTAGGTGTAGGTCACGCTGCGCCATATTCCTACAGCATCAGGATGCTGGGCAGGGGCGTCCACCTCGACCTTGACAGGGAAGGTGTCATCCTTGCCGAGAATGTACTGGACAGGGTCGATGTAGTGCTGGCCCATGTCTCCGAGTCCGCCTGAGTCATAGTCCCAGTAGCCGCGGAAGTTGGCGTGGACACGATGAGGGTGATAAGGCTTGAAAGGGGCAGGACCGAGCCACATGTCATAGTCAAGCTCCTTCGGAACCGGCTGAGGCTCAAGATTTTCCTTTCCTGTCCAATAGAACTTCCAGGTAAAGCCGGTGGCTCCTGAGACACGGACGGTAAGAGGCCATCCGAGGAGTCCGCTCTGCACGAGTTTCTTGAGAGGCTCGACTGTGGTGCCGAGGCCGTAGAATGTGTCCTTGAAACGGAACCAGGTGTCAAGACGGAAAATCCTGCCGTACTTGTGGACCGCCTCGACGACCTTCTGGCCTTCACCGATGGTCCTGGTCATAGGCTTCTCGCAGAAAATGTCCTTTCCCGCCTTGCAGGCCTCGACGGCCATGATTCCGTGCCAGTGCGGCGGGGTGGCGATGTGGACGATGTCGACATTGGCGTCGTGGACAAGGTCCCTCCAGTCGTGGTAGGACTGAAGCTTTGTCCCGAACCTCTGCTCCGCAGTCTTGAGTGCGTTGTCGAGGTGGTTCTGGTCAACGTCGCAGACAGACACGAGACGGCATTTGTCGTCACTTGCGAAATGCAGGTTGCTCATGCCGATACCGCCGGTACCGATGATACCTCTTGTAAGCTGGTCACTTGGAGCTACGATGCTCTTGCCGGACCCCATTGCTCCGAAGACTTTCCTCGGAAGGATGGTGAAGAGTGCGACACCTGCCGCAGATTTCTTTATGAAACTCCTTCTGGATTGACTCATAGTGTTATTGTGTTATGTTTTGAATAATATTTCCAATAATAGTGGTATTAGCAAATTTAATGAATATGAATGACAAAAAAAAGGTCGGAGCCAAATCTTGGTTCCGACCTTCGAGAAATATGTCTGAATGAATTATTCAGCCTGCTTGTCGCCACGACGAGGTGCACGTCCACCGCGGTTTCCACCGCGACGGTCTCCGCGCTCGCCCCTTCCGCCGCGCTCACCGCGGTCGTTGCGAGGACGTGAACCGCCCTGTGCATTGGCTGCGGATGCCGCGTTAGGAGAGAGGTCCTGCTTGCCGTAACGCTCACCGTTGCAGATCCAGACCTTGATTCCGAGGGCGCCGACCTTTGTGCTTGCAACTGCAAGTGCGTAGTCGATGTCAGCACGGAATGTGTGGAGAGGAGTACGGCCTTCCTTGAACATTTCGCTTCTTGCCATTTCAGCACCGCCGACGCGGCCGCTGATCTGGACCTTGATGCCTTCAGCACCTACTCTCATGGTAGATGCGACAGCCATCTTGATAGCTCTTCTGTAGGAAACACGGCCCTCGATCTGACGAGCGATGCTGTCGGCGACGATACGTGCGTCAACCTCCGGCCTCTTGACCTCGAAGATGTTGATCTGAACCTCCTTGTTGGTGACCTTCTTGAGCTCTTCCTTGAGCTTGTCGACCTCAGCGCCACCCTTACCGATGATGAAGCCAGGCCTTGCGGCGTGGATGGTCACGGTGATGAGCTTGAGGGTCCTCTCGATGACGATCTTAGAGAGGCTGGCCTTAGCGAGACGGTTGGTCAGATACTTGCGGATCTCATAGTCCTCAGCGATCTTCTCGGCGTAGTTGCCACCACACCAGTTAGAGTCCCAACCACGGGTGATACCGATTCTGTTAGAAATAGGATTTGTTTTCTGTCCCATATTAATTGTTCTCCTCTGCTGTTGGTTTTACATCGAGAATGACGGTGACATGATTTGAACGCTTGCGGATCCTTCCGGCACGTCCCTGAGGGCAAGGGCGGATTCTCTTGATGGTACGGCCTTCGTTGACCATGATGGTCTTGACGTAGACGTTGCCGTTGTCGAGTTCCTTGCTCTTGTCAGGATTCTTGGCTTCCCAGTTGGCGATGGCGCTGCGGAGAAGCTTCTCGAGACGGATTGAAGGCTGCTTCTTTGAGAAGTGAAGCAGGTCAAGCGCACGGTTTACTTCCACACCTCTGACTGTGTCTGCGACGAGGCGCATCTTGCGTGGAGATGTAGGTACATCGTTAAGCTTTGCAATAGCTGTATTCTTTTTGGCTTCCTTGATCTTTTCGGCCATGTGAAATTTACGAGCTCCCATAATTCTAATCTCTTTTTAATTACTTATTGTTGCCCGAATGGCCTTTGAAAGTTCTAGTAGGCGCAAATTCTCCAAGCTTGTGACCAACCATGTTCTCAGTGACATAAACAGGAATGAACTTGTTTCCATTATGAACTGCGATAGTGTGGCCTACGAAGTCTGGGGAGATCATGCTGGCGCGTGACCAGGTCTTCACGACCTCCTTCTTCTTGCTACCATCATTCATAGCAAGAATTCTCTTCTCCAGGGCTTCCTGGATGTACGGTCCTTTTCTTAATGAACGACTCATAATCTTAAAGTTTAATTCCGTTTATTACTTCTTCTTTCTTCTTTCGATGATGAACCTGTTGGAAGTAGCCTTAGGATTACGTGTCTTGTAGCCCTTTGCAGGAAGTCCCTTGCGTGAGCGTGGATGACCTCCGGAGGCACGACCTTCACCACCACCCATAGGGTGATCGACCGGGTTCATGACAACACCACGGTTGTGAGGCCTGCGGCCGAGCCAGCGGCGACGTCCTGCCTTTCCGTGGGATTCAAGATTATGGTCTGCATTTGACACCGTACCGACGGTTGCGCGGCAAGATACGAGAACCATTCTGGTCTCACCTGAAGGGAGGCGGAGGATGGCGTAGTTGCCTTCACGTGCTGCGAGCTGGGCGAAAGCACCGGCTGAACGTGCCATTGCGGCACCCTGGCCAGGACGGAGCTCGATGTTGTGCACGAGAGAACCGACAGGAATCTCAGCGAGAGGGAGGCAGTTGCCAAGGTCAGGAGAAACACCTGAACCTGACTCGATGACCTGACCCACCTTGATTCCGGCAGGGGCGATGATATATCTCTTCTCACCGTCTTCATATTCGACGAGAGAGATGCGGGCGCTACGGTTAGGATCGTACTCGACGGTCAGAACTGTAGCCTTCATGTTGTCCTTGTTGCGGAGGAAGTCGATGATACGGTACTTTCTCTTGTGGCCGCCACCGATGTAGCGAACGGTCATCTGACCGGTGTTGTTCCTACCGCCTGAGCTCTTGAGAGGCTCCAGCAATGCCTTGTAAGGCTTCTTTGCAGTGATTTCATCGAAAGCACTGATGGCCATGTTCCTGGTTCCAGGAGTCATTGGCTTGAATTTCCTGATTGCCATTGTCTGTTTCCTCCTTAAATGTTACTGTAGAAATCGATCTTATCGTCGCCGGCGAGGGTGACATAAGCTTTCTTGTAATGGTTCATACGGCCACGGAGCATGCCTGACCTGCTGTAGCGGGACTTCCTTTTTCCGTGGTAGTTAACTGTGTTGACGTCAAGGACAGACACACCATAGAACTGCTCGACGGCAGCCTTGATCTGGATCTTGTTGGCGTCACGGTCGACGATGAAGCCGTAACGGTTGTTCTTTTCAGTTTCAGCCGTAAGCTTCTCGGTTACGATTGGCTTGATTAAAATTCCCATCTCTGCGCTCTTTTAACGGTTGGCTCTCTCTGCGAGGATGTCCTGTACGCCGTCCATGAGCACCATTGAGTTGGAGTTCATGATTGCGTAAGTGTTAAGCTCATCAACGGTGATGACCTTCACCTCAGGGAGGTTACGTGATGAAAGATAAATGTTGGTGGAATTCTGAGGAAGGACAAAGAGGACCTTTCTCTCACCGGCCTTGATGGCTGAGAGGATGTTGAGGAACTCCTTGGTCTTCGGGGCTTCCATTGCGAACGGCTCAACGAGGACGATTGCGTTTTCCTGAGCCTTATAAGAAAGAGCTGAGAAGCGGGCGAGAGCCTTCTGCTTCTTGTTCAGCTTGAACCTGTAGAGACGAGGCTTAGGACCGAAGACACGGCCGCCGCCTACGAATATGTTAGCCTTCAAGCTACCATGACGAGCTCCACCGCCGCCTTTCTGGCGACCGAGCTTCTTGGTTGAATGAGCGATTTCGCTGCGGTCCTTGGTCTTTGCGGTACCCTGGCGCTGGTTGGCGAGGTACTGTACGACGTCGAGATAGATAGCATGGTCGTTAGGCTCGATGCCGAAGACCTTCTCGTCAAGGACAACCTTCTTTCCGGATTCTGATCCGTCAATTTTCAATACTGGCAATTCCATAACTAAAACTCCAATGTAAGATAAGAACCCTTGGCTCCAGGAACGGAACCCTTGATGACGAGAAGGTTGTTCTCAGGGATGACCTTGACAACCTCAAGATTGAAAACCTTCACTCTGGCGTTGCCCATGTGACCGCCCATGCGCATTCCAGGGAAGACGCGTGAAGGCCATGATGATGCACCGAGTGAACCAGGCTTGCGGAGTCTGTTGTGCTGACCGTGGGTGGCTCCGCCGACACCGGCGAAGTGATAACGGTGCACGACTCCCTGGAAGCCTCTACCTTTAGAAGTACCGACAACATCCACGAACTTGACGTCGTTCATGACGTCGCCTACAGAGATGGTGTCTCCGAGCTTGACCTCTCCGTCGAAATCAGCCTTGAATTCGACAAGCTTGCGCTTTGGAGTGGTTCCTGCCTTTTTGAAATGCCCCATCAGAGGCGCGCTGGCGTGTATTTCCTTGATTTCGTCATAGGCAAGCTGTACAGCGGCATAACCATCTTTCTCAACTGTACGGATTTGCGTGACAACACACGGACCAGCCTCGATGACAGTGCATGGAATATTCTTTCCATCAGCACTGAAAACGGAAGTCATTCCGATTTTCTTTCCAATTAATCCAGGCATTGGTTTGATTAATTAATTGTAAATAAATACTTTACTAAATTCCGCACTATTTTGCGGGCTGCAAAGGTACGAAAAAAAAACAAATCAACAAAGTTTTCAACAACTCTACTGCTTAATAATCAGCAAGATTCTTCTGAGGGCACAAATTCAAAACTGAACAGAAATGACTATATTTGCAAAAAGATAACAGAACACAACGCTGCTGGACATGTTCGGCTTCCTCAACTTCTCATTCGCTGACATCCTCGACATCCTCATGGTCGCCGGGCTGATATTCCTTGTCTTCAAGTGGATCAAGGGATCCGCGGCGATGAACATATTCCTGGCCATCCTGTCCATATTCATACTCAAGATGACGGTGGCGGCGTTCAACATGAAGCTGATGAACGAGATCATCAGCACCTTCATCGACGTCGGCGTGCTGGCCCTCATCGTCCTCTTCCAGCCGGAGATCAGGCACTGGCTGATGAAGTTCGGCAGCCGCTACGGCGTGGGAGGGGCAGGAAAGGACTTCTTCTACAGACTCCTCGGAATCAAGGAACAGAAGATGACCGGAGGCACAGTGAGCGAAATCTCGGAGGCATGCAGACTGATGTCTTCCAGCAAGACCGGAGCCCTCATCGTCCTACCAAGGAAGCACTCACTGGACCATGTGGTGGAGCCCGGTGACTCGATTGACGCGAAGGTCAGCAGAAGCCTGATCTGCAACACATTCTTCAAGATGTCCATGATATGCTGTATAAGGTAAACAATCATCTTCAACTACTCCAACCATATACATATAATCCCAAAGTAAATCAATATATCCTCCAAGACAAGCTTCATTTTCTTTATTGCAGGAAATTGGATCTTGTGGAGAAAGGACTTTGTTGTTTTCTGATGATTTTACACAAAATCTTTGTTGTAAAGACATTACTCCTGCAAAAGCCCAACATGATCCACATTCTCCTTGATCTCTTACTCCTGTTACGCATTCTGGATGAGCAGTTCTAAAATCATATTCATCATTTAATTCTATTTTTTCATCTCTTTGAATTGGTGATGGTCTTCTCTTTGTTCCTAGCATTGCTCTTATTTCTTCACGAGTCCAATCTTTGAAATGATTTTCTTCGGGATCACATACTTCAAAAGGTGCTACTTTTTTTAAATGATCGACTATTTGTTTATTTATTATTTCACTGTTTAATGCAGTAGTTAATAAAACTAGGAATATAATTTGTTTCATTTTGTTTGTTTGGATAT
>JAKSJH010000039.1 GCA_024398315.1 Bacteroidales bacterium | reverse complement strand
TGACGACCTTGGATCCGCATATTTCCTGAGGAGGGTTCTGTCTCATGTCTGCCATGATCTGCTGGATCTCCTCCGCCCCGGTCTTGCCCTTGCGGACGAGAGAGGTGAGAGACTCCTTGCGGTAGCCATATTCCTTGTAGATCTTCTGGAGAAGCTGGTAGAGGGTCATTCCCTGGTCGGCGGCCCATGCGGCGCAGTCGGCGATGGTGGAGCATGCCACAGGTGCGTCCTTATCGCGGACGAATTCCCCGACATTGAAGCCGTAGCTCTCCTCACCTCCACAGATGAACTCCTCCTTGCCCTCGTGGAGCTTCACGATCTCGCCGATGTACTTGAATCCGGTGAGCACGTCGTAGCACTTGACGCCGAAACTGGCGGCGATGTCAGCGAGAAGCTGTGAGGTCACGACGGTCTTGCAGATGTACTTTGTAGAATCAAGCTTGCCGAGTTCCTTCCAGCGGCTGAGGATGTAGTAGGTCATGATGCTGGCGGTCTGATTGCCGTTGAGCTGGACGAGTTTTCCCTCGTTGTCCCTGACGGCGATGCCCATGCGGTCAGCATCCGGATCTGTGGCCATCACGATGTCGGCGCCCTTCGCGTCGGCAAGTTCAAGGGCCATCTTCATGGCGGCAGGTTCCTCAGGATTAGGAGAAACGACTGTCGGGAAGTCTCCGTCGCTGACATCCTGGTCGGCCACATGGTAGACGTTCTCGAAGCCAAGCCTCTTCAGGCACTCAGGCACGAGACGGACTCCGCATCCGTGGAGCGGAGTGTAGACGAACTTGATGTCCTTGTGCCTTGCGCGTGACTCAGGGCTGAGCATGAGGGAAAGGATGTCGTTGAGGTAGCACTCGTCCATTTCCTTACCCATCAGTTCGACCTCACCGCAAAGGTCTTCTGACTTGAACTTCACGAGAGACGGGTCGGACACCTTGGCCACCTCTGCTATGATTTCAGTGTCGACAGGCGAGGTGATCTGGGCTCCGTCGCTCCAGTATGCCTTGTAGCCGTTGTATTCCTTTGGATTATGGGAGGCGGTCACCATGACTCCCGCTATCGCTCCCTTCTTGCGGATGGCGTAGCTGAGCTCAGGTGTAGGCCTGATGTTGTCGAATATGAAGACATGGAGTCCGTTGGCGCTGAAGACGTCGGCGGCAATCCTGGCGAAGAGCTTTGAATTGTTGCGGCTGTCGTAGGAGATGCAGACCCGGAGGTCGTCACCCTCGACATGCTTGAGGATGTAGTTGGCGAGACCCTGGGTGGCCATACCTACAGTGTACTTGTTCATCCTGTTGGTGCCGACTCCCATGATTCCGCGGAGTCCGCCCGTACCGAACTCCAGATTCTTGTAGAAGGCATCCTCGAAGCCGACAGGGTCATTGTTCCTGAGTTCGAGGACTTGCATCTTAGTTTCCTGGTCGAAATCGCCAGTCAGCCATTGCTTGGCGGTCTCCATGTAATCCTGTGCCATATAAGAAAGAGTTTTAAGTTTCAAAGACTAACAAATTTAATCAAAAAAATCGATTCGGCAGACTTCCTGAACGGCATTTTGGATTATATTTGTGAATATATTCAAGGAATGGTCATGGACAGATTCGAAGCATTCATTACGGACAACAAGGACGCAGACACTTCGCGCCTGATGTTCAGCTGCAGAGAATGGCCAAGGAGCGAGGACCATCTTCTTGAAGGGATAGACCCCAGGGACCTGGCTGTCTGCACGATAGAATGCAGGCGCAAGCTCTCGAAGAAAGTCCCTGAATGGGCGGCTTTGTCCTCTCTTGTCTATCCCACGGCGCTCTGTGCGGAGCAATGCAGTTCAACCGCAGCGGCCGGTCTCAAGGCCAGCATAGCCTCAAGGATCATTTCAGGCACCGGCCGGCGGATCGCAGACCTTACCGGAGGCCTCGGAGTAGACACCTGGGCCTTCTCCAAGGTGGCTTCGAAGGTCCTTTACAACGAGATGAACCCCGCCCTGTGCCAGGCTGCAGGACACAACTTCAAGGTCCTCGGGATGGACAACGTCACGGTGTCATCAAGGAAAGCGGAGCCGGGAAGTCTGGACGGGATACTCGGGGATTTCGAAGCCGACCTCATATTCCTTGACCCGGCCCGCAGGGATTCCGCCGGAAGGAAGGTGTTTCTTCTCGAGGACTGCTCCCCCGACGTGCTCTCCCTCGTGCCTGAACTGTTCGCAAGGAGCAGGAACATCCTTCTCAAGCTCTCCCCCATGGCCGACATCTCGATGGTCGTGGAAAGGCTCTGCGACGCTTCCGTGCCATGTTCAGGGCATCCGGCAGGGAAGGGCAGGTGCGTCCGTGAGGTCCATGTGGTGGCCTGGGACGGAGAATGCAAGGAACTGCTGGTCTGGATGGACAGGGAATATGCCGGTAGTCCGGTTACCTTCTGCTGGGAGGACGGAGTCTCCATGGAGTTCGACCGGAGCGCCGCACCGGCGTACAAAGGCATGGACTCGACCTATGCCAGGATGTTGTTCGAGCCTGGCAAATCCTTCACCAAAGCAGGGGTTGTGAACGCTCTGGGAGAAAGGCTGGGGCTTCGTAAACTGGCCGGGTTCACCCATCTTTTCGTCCCCGGAGAAGTACTGTCGGACAAGGAACTGGACGAAAAGGCGGCGGAGTTGTCGAAGTACGGCAAAGTGTTCAGAATCATCGAGATGCTTCCGCTATGCAAAGCATCCATCAAAGAACTGGGCAGGAAATATCCGCGGAGCGAAGTCAAGGCCAGGAACATTCCGATGAGCAGTGACGAACTGCGCAGCCGGCTGAAAGTGTCCTCAGGCGAAGACGCTTTCATCTACGGTGTGCGGATCGAGATGCCTGCAGACTCGGGCAACTGGCTAATAGTCTGCCGGAGAATCATTCTCCCTTGAGGTATTTCAGCCAGAATTCCTGGTTGGAACGGTCGAAATGCTCTCCCTGGTAGCCGCGGTAGCCGTGCATCCCGTCAGGATAGATCATCAGTTCGAACTTGCACCCGGCCTTCTGCAGGGCGTCCACAAGCATCAGCGTGTTCTGGAAATGGACATTGTCGTCACCGGTCCCGTGAGTCAGCTTCAGCATGACGGAGCCGTCGTCGCAGCCAGGCTTGACGACATAGCTGGCAGCATGGCTGACAGCCCTGGTCGAAGCGTAGCCCTCAGGGTTGCTGGCTGGTGTGTCCATGAACCGTTCAGTGTAGTGGGTGTCGTAGAGAGCCCAGTCGTAGACTCCCCCACCGGCTATTCCGTAGTGGAAGGATTCAGGATGGTCCATCACGAGGAGGGAGGTCATCGTGCCACCGAATGAGAAACCTTCGACTCCGATCTTGTCACCATCCACGTAAGGAAGGGCCTTGAGCCAGTCGGCCCACTCCACAAAGTCAATCACTTCCCTCTCCGAGAGTTTCCGGTAGATCTGGTCCAGACCTGCACGTCCGTTGTGTCCGGCGGCCCTGCAGTCTGCCACGATCTCGATTATGCCGTTGGCGGCGTACCATCCGTATGGCCTATCCCCTTTCCAGGTGTCGGTGACCATAGGAGTGTCAGGTCCGCCGTAGATGTCCATGTGGACAGGATACTTCGTGTTCTTGTCGAAATCCTTCGGAAGAGCCATAAGCGCAGGCAGTTCGAAACCGTCCTTTGTCGTCATTGTCACGAGTTCCGGAAGCGTCATCCCCTCAAGGTCCAGGTCCTGGCCAGTGTCCGCGACCTCGTACCTGACAAACCGGTTCGGCTTTGAGAAATCCAGCACGACCACCTTCTCAGGAGTCCTGGAGTTGCTTTCAACGAACACGGCCTGCTTCATCGAAGGTGAAAGGGAGACTCTGGACACGTGGAAATCAGTGTCGGACACCGGCTTGACAGTGCCCTGACGGACGGAATACAGGGACGAGCGGACCCTTGAATCCCTTTCTGCCACAAAGAAGACGGTGGCGGTGGAACCGTCGAAACCTTTCACCGGCCTGCCTTCATCGACTCCTTCGATGGACATCCTCCAGTTCGGTCCGTCGGTCAGTCTCCTGAAGACGGAACCATCATAGGAAAGGTAATAGACCTGCTGCCATAGTGTCTCGAACGACCTGACCATGTAGAGTCCTTCACGGCCGAAGACCATCCCCTCGATCCAGTCCAGCCATGTACCGTAGGTCTCATGGTAGATGCTCTTCTTCGATCCGTCAGTGACGCTCACGGCATAGAGGTCAAGAGTGTTCTGCGTCCTCGGTTCTCTCTGGACGAAGAGGGACTTGCTGTCGGCGCCCCAGAAAGGAGTGCCGAAATACTGGTCCTCTTCTTCATTGAAATCCGCCCAGGCTATGTCTCCGGAGGCCACGTCGGCGATTCCGATGCGCACCTTCGGATTAGGGTCTCCGCACTTCGGGTAACGGGTCATCCTGACCGAACCGCCTGTCGGGGAGACTCCCTCGAGCGGAACGGCGGAACCGGCCTTCTGCGAATATGACAGACCCATTCCTGAACGGTCATATTCCTCCTCGAATGATGAATATATCGGGAAGACCGGCACGAGAGTGTTGTCGAACCTGTAGAATCCTATCTTGCGTGAATCAGGGGACCACCAGAAGGCACGGTAGCGGGAAGGCCTTCCGAATATCTCCTCGTAGTAGACCCACGAGGCGTAGCCGTTGAGGATCACGTCAGATCCGTCGTCAGTGAGTCTGGTCTCATTTTTCGTTGCCACGTCCACGACCCAGAGGTCGTTGTTCCTGGTGAACGCCATCATCGTGGAGTCCGGGGAGAAGGTCAGGTTGACGGCTCCTTCCGGCACGAACGGGAAACCCGCCCATTTCTGGCTGAAATCTATACCATCCCGCTCGGACCATTTCTTCACGTTCAGAAGATAATCCTTTTTGCCACAGTAAGTTCCGTCATAAGTGAAAGCCACTTCGCTGTCACTCACCCATTTCCACCCCCGCGGCATTTCCTTTGGGACTTGAGCCGCAGCCAGAATGGCGGAGAAGAGTGCCAGAGATGTGATCAGATGTCTTGCGTTCATATTCATTGTCTTTGTTCTATCTTGTGAAATATTCATCCTTGAAATTGACGAGGAATACCTTGTCAACGGCTCTGGTCATCGCCGTGTAGAGCCATTTCCGGGCATCCACGGTCAGCTCATCCTGCCAGAAAGGATTGTCGATGAAGACGCAGCCCCACTGCCCTCCCTGGCTCTTGTGGCAGGTTATGGCATTGGCATATTTCAGCTGCAGGGCATTGTAGAAAGGGTCCTCCCTGACGGCTTCGTAACGCTTCTTCTTGCTGGTGATGTGGGAGTAATCCGCGTCCACCCCGGCGTATAGCTGATTCTGCTGCTCATAGGTGAGCGATGCGGATTCCGAATCCAGTGTGTCCAGACAGACTTTCGCCACTATCTCCGTGTCGTCATAGTCCGGGAAGGAGAGCCTTGCATCTGCGAAATGGAGACCGTAGCGCTCTTCGTGGCCACGGATGGAGATCAGCCTGGCGATGTCCCCGTTTGCGATGTAGTCCATCGTCTTCACCCCGTCAAGGAACTGGTAGCAGTTCTTGACAATCATCAGTTTCTCCCCGCGCACCAGAGTCTCCTCGTCGAAGAAGACCTGGGAGCGGATTCCGGCATTGTAGCGGTTGGCCCTCTTGTTGGAGCGGCACAGTACGACCGTGTCCTCCTTCGAGAAATCACGGTAGTATGCCTGGTCCAGCGACTCGATGAGCTCCCCTCCCGAAATTCTTACGACATCGTCGAAGCCTTCCGTACGGAGTCCTATCTGATCCGGAGTGAAAGTCTCGTTGCCGTAAGGATCCGAATTGATGAGTTCCCTGAGCCTCGTGGCGTTGGCAAGTATTCCTGACTGCTTCTGCTGACGGACAACGTCCGAGAGGGTCGCCCACCGTACACCGCCGAAACCGGCCATGTAGTCTTCAGTCAGGGCTGGAGAAGCATCAAGACCTACCGGCGGGAGCTGAGCGGAATCCCCTATCAGGATAAGACGGCAGTCGTTTCCGTTCCTCACGAACTGAACGAGGTCGGTGAGGAGGTCTCCCGTACCGAACTGGACCGTGCTCCTGTCCTGGGCCTCCTGTATGCTGATCAGCGAGACCTCATCCACGATGAAAAGCTTGTGGGACCTCTTGTTCGGAGCCAGGCTGAACTGTCCGAATCCGTCTTCTCCCACCGACTTCTGCCGGTAGATGCTTTTATGGATGGTGGACGCATGCTTGTGGGAGTAAAGAGACAGGACCTTGGCGGCCCTGCCCGTAGGGGCCATCAGGAAGCATATCTCCTCCTTCTCTTCGGGTTTCTCCGGATCCGGGACAGGTCGCAGGTCATCCAGAGCGTTTATGACCGCAGAGATTGCGGTGGTCTTTCCCGTTCCTGCATAGCCGTTCACGACAAGGATGTCCGCATCGTCATCAACGATGAAATCAGCAACGGCGCGGAACAGATTGTCCTGGTCCGAAGTCCTCTCATAAGGGAAGTTCCTGATGAACAGAGAATAGAAATAACCGCTCCCACCCATCTCGACACAACTTCTTACTTGTCGCCCCTGGAGAAGACCATCGCAAGAACTGCAAGGACGGGATAGATTTCAACTCGTCCAAGGAACATGTCCAGCGTGTACAGCAGCTTGGCCCCGGCAGGTTCCGCAGAGAAGCTGGCATAGGTTCCAAGGTCACCTATTGCCGGTCCCACATTGCTGAGTGAGGTCAGCGTCCCGTAGAAAGCATGAGCAGCATCCGGTTGGATCATCAGGTTCACGACCACAGAGAACAGGAATATCAGGAGAAAGAGTGATATGTAAAGTATATGCGGGGCAAGGTCCTCCTGGCGGATCACCCTGCGGTCGACCCTCACCTCATGGATGGAGGTCGGATGCATGACGTTCTGGAGACGGAACTTTATTTCCTTGCACAGCAGCACCGCACGGTCGATCTTGACACCTCCGGAAGTAGATCCTGCCATTCCGCACCATATTCCGACGAAGAGAAGAAGGGCTGACGGCAGCATAGGCCATCCGGAATTGTCCGCTATCCCGAATCCCGTGGTGGTCGCGTAGCTGATGACATGGAAGGAGCCGGAAAGAAGCGACCTTCCCCAGGTCTGCTCGATGCCGTTGACTTTCAGTGACACCGTGACGATGATGGCCGCCAGGGCGAGCATCATCATGAAATACTTGAACACTTCATTCTTCAGCGGCTTCAGCGTCTTGAACGCTATCGTCATGTAGATGATACCGAAATGGACCGAGGACAGCACCATGAAGAACATGGTTATCAAGTCTATGGTGACAGAGTCATAGGCGCCTATCGAAAGGTTCCTGGTGCTGAAGCCGCCCGTGGCGGTCACGCTCATGGCATGGTTTACAGCATCGAAAGGATCCATCCCGGCAAGGAGATAGCAGACGAAAGACGCCGCCATTATTCCGAAATAGACTCTGGTGAATATGCCGACAGTCTTGTTGGTCCTGGCCTGGTACTCATAGCGGGAAAGGGACGAGAGTTCCATGTTGGTCAGACGCAGTTTCATCTGCGAAGAGTTCGGAATCACCAGAAGAAGGAAGACGACGATTCCCAAGCCACCGATGAAATGAGTGGACGACCTCCAGAACAGGAGGCTTTTCGGAAGGGCTTCGACATCATCAAGGATCGTGGCTCCTGTCGTAGTGAAGCCCGAGACGCTCTCGAACCAGGCGTTGACTATGGTGAAAGGACCGCCCCAGAGCGCATAGGGCAGCATTCCGAATATGAACGAAAGCAGCCAGGAGAGCACGATGACGCAATAGCCCTCCCTGGTCGTTATGGCAGAATTGTCCCGGACGAAGATGAACGGGAATATTCCGACAGTGAAAGTGATGGTGAAACTGATGAGCAGGGCGGCCAGGGCGCTGTCGTTGCCGTTAGCGAACGAGACCAGGATGGACAGGAACATGAACAGCGCGCTGACAAGCAGTGCGGAGCCAACATCTCTGGATATGACCTGAACTTTCATGTCCTTCCTTCCATTCAGATTTCATCTTCACGGACATGCAGACCGAGCTTCTGTCTCAACGCAGCATGCCTCTTGCGGATCTGCTGGTTCTCCGCAGTCAGTTCCGTGATCTGCCGGTTGAGTTCGCTGAGCTGGTCGTCCCCTTCGAAAGTATAATTGTATTTCCTGTTCGAAGACCTGTATTTCTTCAACCCGTCAAGCATCTTGTAAACAGGGTCGGCATAATAAGCAAGCAGGAAGAACAGCAGCATCAGGACCAGGAGAAGTCCTACTCCGACTGCGACGGCCCCGGGGATGATGCTCCTGTAGAATCCTCTCTGGAATGTCTCGGAATTCTTCTTGAGGTCTTCGTAGACAGCGGTGTTGAGGACATCGATGTAGTTGTTCACCCTCTTGTACATCGGCTGGAGCCTTTCGAAGTACCAGTTGCGGGTGTCGATGAAATCCGAGACCAGCACATTCTCAAGTTCAAGTGAGGTGAGCATGTAGGCCGAATAGGCATAGACCACGGAATCGGTCAGAGGCTGCATCTTCGCCGCGATGAGGAACTGCTTCAGTGTGTCGCACTGGGCCATGAACTCCTCGCTGCGGAAATCAGGAAGGGTGGCGGTGGCCTCGTCACCGATGACGGTGAGGATGTCAAGATTGTAGCGGCTCGTCATTTCAGAAAGCCTCTGGGCCGCATTGATGCTTTTAACATTGTCTGCGATAAGGTCAGACACATAATTGCTCATTCTGGAATATTCCAGGATGGAGATTATGCTGGAAACCAGGAGGGTGACGGCGATGGCGGTGAGGCTGAGCGTGAGCTTGGTCTTCATCGACAGCCTCCTGTCTCTTATTTTCTGCCGAAGTTTCTTGAACATCACAACATGTTTTGAGATTTACAAATATAACGAAAAGATATGACTATATTTGAAAAATAAATCAATCATTCTTCCATGGAACCATCATCAGACCTTCTCATCGCCACCATAATCGTGTCCGCAGCCGCCCTTGCTGCCATTGTCGCACTCGTCGTGACCCTTGTCCGCTCTTCGCACGAAAGAGACGGGATCATCAGGGACTACGAAGACGAGAAAGACGAACTTCAGGAAAGGCTGATGGAAGTCACCAGGGAGAAATCGGCCCTGCAGAGCACCCTGGCGGCCAGGGAAGAGTACGAAAAGAAACTTGAGGAAAGTCACACGGAGGCGCTAGCCGTCCAGAGAGAGAGACACGACGAGGAGATCTCCGAACAGCGTCAAAGGCACAGCAAGGACCTTGAGAACCTCAAGGACGCCTTCAAGGCTCTTTCAGCCGAGAACAGCGCCCAGTTCAGGGCTCAGAGTGCTGAATCCATCTCACTGCTGCTCAAACCAATCCAGGAGAAGTTCAGCCAGTTCGACCAGGCGGTGCGGGAGTCCCAGAAAGAAAGCGCGGCACAGAGCGCGGCCCTTAAAGAGAACATCGACATAGTGATGAAGCATTCACAGGCCGTCGGGGAGGAAGCCAGGAACCTGGCCGACGCTCTGACGGGATATTCAAAAGTCCAGGGGGACTTCGGCGAGATGCTGCTGACGGACGTGCTCAAGAACGCCGGGCTGGTGGAAGGCATCCATTTCTTCACCCAGGGGGTCATGACCGATTCGGAAGGCCGCGAGATAAAGAGCGAAGAAGGCCGCACCATGATACCGGACGTGATGGTCTGGTACCCGGATGACACGACAGTGATAGTGGATTCCAAGGTCAGCCTCAAGGCCTTCAAGGAATATGTCATCAGCGAGACCGTCGAGGACAGGAAAAGGTGGGCCAAGGCCCATGTGGAGAGCATCCGGAGACATGTCGACGAGCTTAAGGCTAAGGACTACGCTTCCTACCTTCCAGAAGGGAGACGGAAGGTCAAGGACAACATCATGTTCATCCCTGTCGAAGGAGCCTTCCGTCTGATGCTGGAGGAGGACCCGATGCTCTGGCAGGTGGCCAAGGACAACAATGTCCTCATCGTCAGCCAGATGACGCTGATCATAGTCCTGAACATGATCCAGATGGCATGGAAGCAGGCGGATCAGGAGAAGAACATTTCCGACGTCTACCGGACGGCGGAGGAGCTGATGAGCCAGCTGGAAGGCTGGATGGGCAGCTTCGTCTCCTTGGGAGACACGCTGGAGAAGGCCTCGCTGGCATATTCAGAGACAAAGAGGAAGCTCAAGGACTCCAACCAGAGCGTGATGAAGAAGATCGAGAAACTGGAGAAGCTCGGGATTTCACCGAAAAAGTCCAAAGGTAAGATCAGGACAACATCAAGGTCGGCCGTTCAAGGGTCAGTCATCCCGAAGGAACTTGCTGCAGATTGTGCTGAAAGTGAGGGGGCAGAGTCCTGACATATTGATATATCAATAATAATGATTATTTTTGAAAAATCATCCCTTTGTGGGAACTATCAATTTATAAAACAATAAAGACAACTTACAAATGGAGAATTCCGAAAGAATCATCTATGCGTCGCCTTCGGTGAAGGTGATAGCTATGTCCGCACAAAAAATTTTCTGCGGATCCTTTGACGTTGAAGGAGAAGATCCTCAACCTGGCGATTAACAAACAAAATTCAGTCAACCACATGATCAAGAATTCAATCAAATGGATAGGAGTGTCAGCCGCTCTGACCATTTTCGCATCCTGCGCTGTCAATGAAGACCTGCAGGAGCCAGCAGCGCTGACAGATACGGCAGAGGCCACAGAGGAAGGGATCTTTGCCCTGACCACTGACCCTGATTGCGGAGAAGCCGGCCAGACAAAGGCCATCGGCACAGACCTGAAATTCTCATTCACAAGCACCGACGACATCAGTGTCTACCCGTCGACAGGTACCACCCACATGGTCTACCGTCTCGTCCCTGATGCTGACGACGCCAAGAAAGCCACTTTCAATTCAACGGAATTCGACCTTCAGAACGACAAGACCTACTATGCCTTCTCCCCAGACGTGGCCAACGCCAACGGAGCAGGTTCCGTGTCCGTCTCATTCGCAGGTCAGGCCCAGACCGAAGACAATTCCACCGCCCACCTGTCAGCCTTCGACTTCCAGACGGCAGCCGCAACGATTTCAAACAACTCCGGAACCTTCAGCTTCAAGCACAAGGTGTCATGGCTCAAGATGACCATCACCGTCAGCGACGCCGCTGTCCTGAAGTCAGTCACGGTCTCAGCTGACGAAGGCGTGGCAAACACGGCCGTGTTCGACCTTGTTAACGGCACCGTGACCCCTTCTAGACAGGCCGGTGACAAGCTGACCCTCACCCTCGGCGGAGAGGACGGCATCAGCGTGGCCGCCAGCGGCTCTGCCTCAGCCTATGTCACGGTGCCAAGCCAGACCTACACCGACCTCACTGTCGTGGCCGTTGATGCAAACGGCAAGGAGTACAAGAAGGTCTATGACGGTGAGAAGACGCTTGAGGCCGGCAAGTACTACATTCCGACCCTCATCTGCAACGACATCAATTTCCTGAATCAGACCGCATACGGTTCCTACAAATCAACGGACCTCGCAACTCCGGCGAAGGTCAGGGTCTACGACGAAGACAACGACCAGATGTCCTATGGAACAGGTTCCGCCTACAGGAACTTCAAGCTTGCGAATCTGTCGACCAACAGCTATGCTATCTTCACCATAGCTTCCGCAACCCTGACCGAAGGACAGACCTATTCAGTGTCATCCGATGTCAATGGAACCACTTCCCAGGCTGACTGCGAGGTTGTCAAGATTACTGACGACTGCGTCTGGCTCGAAGACAAGACCAACAACGTCGGTTTCATTCTCGCCTTAGAGTAGCATTGGAGTAGTTTATGAAGAGAGTTCTTGCTTCTTTGGCCGTTCTGCTGCTGAGTCTCAGCGCATCCGCCGATGTCGTCACCATGGCACAGGCGGAGAACGTCGCAAAGAATGTCCTCGGCTCCTCCAGCGTGAAATACGTGTGGAACGGTCTGGGAGACGTCCGGTACGGTGACAAGCATCCTGCTTTCTACGTGTTCAACGGAGATGAAGGCTGGGCGATAGTCTCTGCGGACGACTGCGCTGTTCCTGTGCTCATGCACGGTGAAGGATCATTCGATCCTGATGACATGCCGGACAACATGCGCGCTATCCTGAAGAACATCGAGGGCGACATATTCGCAGCCAGGGACCGCAATCTTGCGCAGGCTCCTGAAATCAGGCAGGCCTGGACTGACTTCAGCGTGATGACCAAGGCCGGTTCATCTCCGGTTGAGCATCTTCTCACGACCGCTTCGTGGAACCAGCGCGCCCCTTACAACTATTTCTGTCCGATGGACGGAGATGCGAGGAGCGTCACCGGCTGCGTCGCAACCGCCATGGCCATCGTGATGCGTTACTATCAGTGGCCGAAGCAGGCCAAGGGTACGATTCCTGGATACACGACTTCCACCAAAGGTATCTCAGTGGAGGCTAAGGAAATCGATGGTTTTGAATATGACTGGGACAACATGGCTCTAAAATATGTCAACTCCACCATCAACCCGGAGGTGCAGCAAGTTGCAGTAGCCAGACTGATGGAGCACTGCGGAGCAATGGTGGAAATGGACTATGCCTCAGATGGCTCGGGAGCATATTCAGCTGACATCGCACCGGCGATGAAAACATACATGTCCTATTCCACTTCAGCAAAGGAACTGTACCGGCGAAATTTCTCCAACACCGAATGGTTCAGCATGATCAAGTCTGAGATAGATGCTCTGCATCCTGTGATCTATGGTGGGCAGGACACAAACGGGGCCGGCGGTCACCAGTTCGTGTGCGACGGCTACAACTCCAGCAACGAAGTCCACATCAACTGGGGCTGGGGCGGAAGCTGCAACGCCTGGTACGCCGTATGCTTCCTTGGCAGTTCGAATGAATCCGACCCGGGCTATACGGGCTATGTCTTCAGCCTATGGGATTCCGCCATATTCGGTCTGTATCCGGACGGTTCCGATGACTGGCCGGACGATCCGGTGCTTGAAACCGGCGCCAACGGCCTTTCTCTTGAAAGCGGAGCCATTGCCAAGGGCGGTGATTTTACCATCAAGCTGTCCGGTCTCAAGAGCGCATCAGCATATTCAGGTTCATTGAAAGCAGCGCTGCTGGACATGGAAGGCAATGTCAGAGAGTACATCTCTGTTCCTCAGGCCGCCTCACTGGCTGCATCTGTGACCGCAGAGGACTGCACCTTCGACTGCTCCATATCCCAGGACATCCACGTAGGTGATTATGTAAGTATCCTCTACTCATGTTCCGGGAGCACCTGGAAGCCTGTAAGCATCCTCAACAAGGCGACCCCGTCCAGAATTTCTGCGATGGATTTCACCCTGATCGACATACCGTCAGCCGTGAATGCCGGCTACCGGTTCTATCCTTCGCTCCTTCTCGGACAGAAGAGCACGAGCAGCGTCACATGGTTCCTTGACGGAACGCAGACGACCTCTGAATACATCACCCTGACCGCAGGCGGTCACACCATCAAGGCGGTCATTGTCTACAAGGATGGCAGCACCGAGACAATAGTCAAGAAAGTAACAGTAAATTAATGAATTAACAGATGAAAAAAGTTATATTTTCCATAGCAGCCCTGCTGCTTACCGTTTCAGCATCCGCCGATGTCGTCACAAAGACAAAGGCTGAAAGCGTTGCCAGGAACGTTCTGGGATCCTCCAGCGTGGAGTATGTCTGGAACAGCCTTGACAACAAGAACTACGGCGACGCGCAGCCGGC
>JAKSJH010000038.1 GCA_024398315.1 Bacteroidales bacterium | reverse complement strand
ACCCTAGACCCACAGATTAGAAATCTGTTGCTCTATCCAGCTGAGCTACGGAACCAGTAGCACCGCAGGCATTTTTTCCTGCGGACTGCAAAGATAAGTAAAATCCTTTGAAAACAAAGAATTTTACTTGCTGAACTTGTAACGGTAGCGGAATCGTCCGTCAGGAGCGGAGTCTCCGTCGTGCATGCAGGTCTGGATGTCCCCGTCTCCAGCTGCGTTGTCTATCCACTTGAAGTCAACGGTGAACTTGTCCGGGGTAGTGATACCGATGCTCGTCAGAGGGACGCAGATCTCAATCTTGTTGCCTGCCACCTTGTAGCTGACCTTGCCGGCGGAAGCCCACTTCCAGCCGCCTTCGGACTTCTCGAGGACAGCCTCGGAAGCGCTCGGTGACTTCCTGTTGATAGCGTAGTCGAATCCTTCCCATGCCGTCTTTCCATCTACGTGGAGGAACAGCTGCATCCAGTGAGGGTCTGAATATTCAGAAATATCTCCTGCACATTCTGCCAGGAAATAGAGGTTGGTGCCGTCGTTGGTGACCTTCGAGAGAACGATGTCGTTGCGGCCGGTCTCGTTGACGTAAGTGCCGACGCTGCCCCAGCCGTAGTGGTTGCGGTGGGTGATGTCGCCCCGGTAGTCGCCATAGAGGGCTTCCACCGGTTCCCAATCGCCGAATGAACCGTCAATCGAGATGGCGTTGGTGCTTGAGTATACAGGAAGCTGGAGTGTGCCTTTGAACTTGCGGATGAAATCAACCATCATGTAGTAGTAGTTGTCCCCGAAGTCCCCGTGGAGAGGCTCTATGTCGCGGCTGAACTCGTGGTTGTACTGGTCGACGAAGTACCAGTCACCTTTCTTGGTCAGGCCTTTGTCCAGGAAATAGGATTCATTGTCCCTCCGGGCAATCTGCTTCTGGGCGGTCCATTCGTTCCATCCCGTAAAGAACATCATCGTAGGATCATATTCCATGGCTTTAGAGAACTGGCCTTTGAAATAGATTCCTTTGCCGGAGTCGAACTCTTTCGGCTCCTTGTTGCCTTCCGGAGTGCAGCTCCGTCCGATGTTGGCGTTTGGATGGGTGGCCGGCATGACAGCCACGCTTTCAATCTTGCCCTGGTGCATGCCCGGTTTCTGTGGATAGAGTCCTCCCCACGGCCACTTGTCTTCTCCATGCTCATTTTCGTACCATCCATCGGCTTCTTTTACGTTGAAGAGGAACCATGAATGCCGGAAAGTGAAGAAGTTCAGAAGTTTCTTGTCCGAGATGTCCGCTTTTTCGCAAAGCACCAGCGGTTTCCCTTCCCAGCAGTACCAGAGGTCTTTGTAGAGTCTCTTGCTGTAGATTCCTTCATAGATCTGATCGAGTACTCCGGCGGAATTGCCAGCGAGCATGAATGCGAACTGTGGCGTGCTGTTGCCTTCTTTCCGGATTTCGGCATAGATTCTGGCTATGTTCTTGACAACCGGCAGATAAGCAAGTCCATTGGTGGCGTCGAAGAATATAGCATCTACGCCTGCGTCAGTAAGCATCTGGGCATGCTTGCGGATGACCCATTCGTCGTCGGAGACGTAATAGCCGAGTTCCGGTTCCCCCCAGTGGTGCATCACGCCCTGGCCTCCCAGCTTCGGGTTGTCCTTGTGGACGGGATCGGCGTCCTGGATCTTCTGGATGTCGAACGGGCTGTTCTTGTCTCTGTCTGTCGGCGGGACGACATGGTCGTGGTTGGCTCCGTAGTCATAGCCGTGGCATCCGTGCCAGACGAAATAGAATATACCTACCTGTTTTTCTTCTCTTCCAGTGGAGCTGCGATAGCCGGACAGGTCGGGATCTATTTCGTTGCCCTGCCCGTCCGTGGCGATCCAGGTGAACGGGTTGACTTCGGCACAGGCCTCATGTTCGGATGTCACTGCGGTCTTGTCCGAGGGCGTTTCTTTCGGGAATCTCATGCCACATGAGGCGGCGATGCATCCCGCCACCATCAAGGCGGAACTTCTGAATATACTGTATTTCATTTTCAATGGATATGAATGAAGC
Source organism: Bacteroidales bacterium (assembly GCA_024398315.1). GTDB lineage: Bacteria > Bacteroidota > Bacteroidia > Bacteroidales > UBA932 > Cryptobacteroides. The sequence goes on along the minus strand of JAKSJH010000038.1, from coordinate 11,823 downwards.
CCGGTCAGGTGCTGCCGCATCGCTCCGGGCTTCAGTATGGTCTGTTCAAATGTTACTTGCTGAACTTGTAACGGTAGCGGAATCGTCCGTTAGGAGCGGAGTCTCCGTCGCGCATGCAGGTCTGGATGTTACCGTCGCCGGCAGCATTGTCGATCCACTTGAAGTCAACGGTGAACTTGTCGGCGGAGGTGATTCCTATGCTTTCGAGCGGAACGCAGATCTCAATCTTGTTGCCTGCCACCTTGTAGCTGACCTTGCCGGCGGAAGCCCACTTCCAGCCTCCCTCGGATTTCTCGAGGACAGCTTCGGTCTCGCTAGGAGTGGTCCTGTTGATGGCGTAGTCGAAACTCTCCCATGCTGTCGTTCCATCCACGTGGAGGAACAGCTGCATCCACTGAGGGTCGGTATATTCAGTGATGTCGGAAGAACATTCGGCGTAGAAGTAGACGTTCTTTCCGTCGTTGGCGACCTTCGAGAGGACGATGTCGTTGCGGCCGGTGTCGTTGGTGTAGGTGCCGACGCTGCCCCAGCCGTAGTGGTTGCGATGGGTCACGTCGCCCTTGTCGTCGCCGTAGAGAGCCTCGACGCTGTTCCAGTCGTCGAAGCTGCCGTCGATGGCAATCTCATTGGTGGTCTTGAAGGTTGGGAGCTTGAGAGTGCCCTTGAACTGGCGGATGTAGTCTACGAGCATGTAGTAGTAGTTGTCGCCGAAGTCGTCGGCCAGAGGCTCGATGTCGCGGCTGAACTCGTGGTTGTACTGGTCGACGAAGTACCAGTCGCCCTTCTTGACGAGGAAATTGTCACCTCTGCCCAGCCAGTATGATTCATTGTCTCTCTGGGCGATCTGCTTCTGAGCAGTCCATTCGTTCCAGCCGGTGAAGAACATCATCTTCGGATCCTGACGGAGCGCTTCCTTGAACTGACCCTGGAAATAGATGCCCTTGCCGGAGTCGATCTTGTCCGGTGTATTGTTGACCTGCGGTATCGTGCTTCTTCCGATTCCGGCATTCGGATGGGTGGCCGGGAGGACGGAGACGAATTCGACCTTCTTGTTGTGCATGCCCGGCTGCTGAGGATAGAGACCTCCCCAAGGCCATTTGTCGATGCCGTCGCCGAACCATTCATCCGCCGCCGGGTTGTTGTTCAGGAACCAGGACTGACGGAAGGTGAAGAAGTCAAGAATCTCTTTGGAAGTGACAGATTCCTTCGGAGCGAGGATGATCGGCTTCATGTTCCACATGTACCAGAGATCCTTGTACAGACCTTTCTTGTAGATCTCGTTGTAGATGGTGGTGATGGTGTTGTCGACCTGGGAGGCGAGGAGGAAGCCGATCTGAGGGGTCTTGCCTCCGTTCTTTCTGATGTCAAGCCAGACTTCAGCAAGCTGCTTCACGATCGGGATGTAATGGTAGCCGTTGGTCACATCGAAGAAGACGACATCAACACCGGCGTCGGAGAGCATCTGGGCGTGCTTGCGCCTGACCCATTCATCATTTGCGACATAGTATCCGAGAGCCGGCTCGCCCCAGTGGTGCATGACTCCACCGCCGCCGAGGGCCGGATTGTTCGGGTTGGCGTCCAGAAGCTTCTGGATGTCGTACGGACTCTTGGTGTCGGAAGCGGTCGGTGCGTGGACTTCGTTGTAGTTGGCACCCACGTCGTAGCCGTGGCAGCCGTGCCAGAGGAAATAGAATATTCCAACCTGCTTGCTGCTTCTTCCTGCTGCGCTCTGGTAGCGCTTGAGGTCAGGATCGATCTGATTGCCGTTGTCGTCGATGGCGATCCATGTGAAAGGGTTCACCTCGGCGCTGACCGGATAGACTTCGTCTTCGGAAGGCTCTTCAGGAGTAACCGGCTCCTCCGGCTGGTCAGGATCGTCCGGATCGTTCGTTGGATCCTTCTCTCCGCAAGAGACAGCAAGGAGCACGGTCGTAAGAAGTGCTGAAAGTGCTAAAAGGTATTTTTTCATAATCATATCTGGTAGGATTGCTATTTCAATGTTACTTCGAGCCATCTGCCGGAGACGGCCTCGCTGTTGAATACGAGATTGCCGTCTTCGAGAGCGAAGCCCTTGAGGGTGTTCTTGCCCTGCTTGACAGTGACTTTCTTTGCACCTGAAGCCACAGGGACCTTGATGTTGGCCTTGCCCCAGACACAGACCTTGTAGGTCTTGTCACCGGTCTTGCCGAAGCAGAGGTTGACAGGAGCGTCGGCGAAGTCGTAGGTGATGCCGTCGACGGTCACGCTCTGGCTTTCCCTTCCGTTGAAGGCGGTGAGCCTTCCTTCAGCGTCAGTGTTGAAGGCGACCCTTCTCTTTCCTGAATATGTCAGGCTGTGTCCGTTGACCTTGAGATCCTGGATGTCAAGCATGTCAGAAGGCATAGGGTTACGCTCAAGCATCTTCTTGTCGGCCTCGGAATCTCTTGAGAATCCGCCGGTTCCCATCTCGCGGTGAGTGCGGTAGTGGGCTACGATGGCGGTCGCTCCGTTAGGGAACCTGGTAGCGAGGAAGTTGTTGTTGCGGGAGACGTAGGTAGGGTTGTCGTTGACATCGAACTTGCCGCTTGAAGGATAGCTTCCGAGGGTGTTGAGGATCTCGAAGAGCGTGCGGGTCTCGTAGCCGAGGCTGCAGGACTGGTCGTCGCGAGGGCGGAAGCCGAGATAGCAGACCTGGCCCTTGCCGACCTTGCGGATTGTTCCGACGGTCTCCTTGTTGACAGTGGCAACTACCTGGATGTCGGATGCTTCGACGTCGACAGGATAGATGCGGTCAGGCATCATGTCGGTGAGGATTGTCTGGGCAGGAACATCCTTGAGAGCGCCTTCGAACTTGACGAGGCATCCTGTGGCGATGCTGCCCATGTAGGCATCGAAGCTGTACTTGACACCGAAGAGTTTCTGCCACTGTTCAGTGCAGTTCTTTGCTTCTGAGTCGATTACAGGAGGTGTGCTGCACCAGATGACGTTGCCGCCGGCCTGGGCGAACTTCTCCATCATTTCGAGGAGTCCCTTCTCAGGAAGAGGCTCGAACATCACGACGAGGGTGTTGTACTTCTTTGCGGCCACCTGAATCTGGCCGTCGTCAGTGACCTGGCCCATCTCCATGAGCTTCTTTGCTGAAAGGTAGTTGGAGTAGCCGTACTGGGTCATCCAGTTACCGAACCTTTCCTCGACTGCGATTGTGCTCATCGGGTAGACGACGAGGACTTCGATGTCGCGGTGGACGTAGCCGGTCATCAGACTCATGGCAGCGCCAGGCTGTGCTCCATAGGCTTCGTTGAGGTCGTTCTTCCAGGCGTTTGCATCGCCAGGAAGCCCCCATGCTGCGGCATAGGCGTTAGGGATGCGGTTGATCACACCGATGGATGTCGCCATGGCTGCTCCGTAGTAGTCACGGTCGTACCATCCGCACTCCGCGAAGTCGTTGCCGGTAGGCTCGAGATATTCGCCCCACTTGAAGTAGTCGTAGCAGCCTGCGGAAGCCTGGTGGACGCTGTTGGCCCATACGAAGTTGGAAGTATATTCATACTTGGCTCCGTAAGGCTCTCCCTTCTCGGTGTCGTAGTCGTCGATGGTAGGACTTTCTGCCCAGGAAGCGTGTGCTGAGGTGCTGAACTCCTTGTTGTAGAGCTTCTCAGCATAGGCCTTGGCATCCTTGAAGAGGTCCACGACGCCTTCGTTGAGCATCTTGTAGTAACGGTCGCGGAGGAGGTAGGTCCTGTGGATGTCCTCAGGGGTCTCACCCATCACGTACTGGACGTTGAGGACGGCGCGTGTTGTTCCTTCATAATATGGGGCTCCGTAGACGAAGTAGAGCATGTACTTCTCGTCGAAGTCCTGTCCGAACCTTTCCTTGTACTTGCGTGACATGGACGGGGTGAGGAAGCGGTGGTTGAGCTGGCCGCCTTCCTGGTGGGAGAAGTAGGACCAGTCCTGCTGGATGTGCATCTCGTCTGAGTAGAATGCGTTGAGGTTGATACCGTTGCTCTTGTACTTGTCCATCAGTTCGTGGAGGAATGGAGTGGCGTTGTCTGAGAAGTAGTCCATCTCCGGGGTGTTGTATTCGAGGAGGACCATGACTCTGTCGTAGCCCTTGAGCTCAGCGGCGCCTTTGCCGTGGATTCTGAGCTTCTTTGCAGGGAGGATCATGTCGTTGATCTCGTCTCCCTTGCCCTTGAGGCCGTAGCCTCCTTCAAGGTTGCCGAGGTCGATGACATCTCCTTCTTCGATGCAGACATCCTTGAGTTCGATTATCTCGTCAGGGTTGACGGCAATCCTTCTTGAATCTCCGAGAGGAGTCTGCTTGAAGGCGTAGGCCTTGACCTTGTTGAGCTCGATCTTGACCTTGCCCTTGTTGTTCGTCCAGGCCATCTGCTGGTAGATGTCTATGGAGTAGCTGCCGTCTGACACATTGCGGCGGCCTACCTTGTAGGCGACCCACTGTCCGGTCTCGCCGGTCTGGTTCTTGAAGGCGGGTCCGAGTTCGAGAGGGGAGAGGAGGCTCAGCTGGAGCCCCTGTCCGTACTTGGAGGCGAAGTCGCTGATGAACTTGATCATCTTTACATATTCATCCTGGTCCGGGGTGAGAAGCCTTTCGGTGCCAGCCTGAGGACGGTACTGGCGGAAGAACTCGTCGAATGCGACCGTGAGGGTGCTGTGGCCATACTTCTTGCCTTCCTCGCAGACTTCGCGAAGACTCTTCTCGACATGGTTGAATCCGGTTGAGACATCGATTTTCTTGTCCGGGTCCATGAGGTCCCTGAGCTGCTGGTCGCTTGTCAGGATGATGGTGCCGGCATGGGTGGAAGGGACTGCAATGGCGAGTCCGGTCAGGAGGGCCGACAAAAATCGGGTAATGCGTTTCATTTCGTTATGATATTGTGGTTTGTATACTCTTTTCTGCGTGCGTGCAGTCTTTCCTGCTAATTTACGAAAAACTTATTAATATATAGGTCAAATCATGCGGTCTGTCGCATTATTTGGAAGTTTGACAAATATTTGTTTACTTTGCCATAATTATGCGCCGTATCCTGCGGCGTGATCCATATGATTGATTTTAAAAACTTAATAAATTATTTCAATTATGACTGGAGAAGAAATAGTAAAGCAGGTCAAGGCTATCATCGTTGACAAGCTTGGCGTTGAAGGGGACAAGGTTAAGGAAGAAGCTAGCTTCATCAATGACCTTGGCGCAGATTCTCTCGACACCGTAGAGCTCATCATGGAGTTTGAGAAAGTCTTCGGAATCAAGATCTCCGACGAGGAGAGCGCAACCATCGCAACTGTTGCTGATGCTGTCGCTAAGGTTTCTGAGAAGATCGCTGCCAAAGAAGAGGCTTAATTCTGCTTTCAAGACAACGTAAGAGGCTGGCCCGCAGGGTCAGCCTCTTCTTTGTCGTATATGTTACGAAGGTTATTTCTTAGGGATGGCGTAGGTGACCTTTATCTTAGGACGGCGTCCTTCCGATTCAGGTCCGTTCAGGACTGCGTTGTAGTAGTGGTCCTTGTCCAGTTCGGCGTTCGTGCTCGAGACATTCGCCGCCGAGGCTGCGTACTGGGCCATCATCATGTAGCTGAAGTAGCTGCTGTATGCGCTTGAGCCGTAGCTGCTGTAACCGCTTCCGTAATAGCCTCCTCCGTAGATCTGGTTGTAGTAGGAGTAGTAGGCAAGCTGCTGGTAATATTCGGCCAGTTCGTTGGCCTCCGAGTTGTAGGTCGAGGTCGTCTTGTACCACATGATCAGGAACCAGATGTCGTAGCGTGAGAAGTCGGCGTTGTCGGAAAGCCTCACGATCTGCTGCACGTGGTGGGTCATGTCCGGGCTGTACATGCACTGCGAGCGGTTGATGTCCCCCTGGTTCTCAGTCTTGATGCTGGCGTCGGTCAGTCCGGCGTAGGTCACCATGCCGTTGTTGTTCAGCTTGATGGTAGGGCTGAGGTTGTCCGGGTAGCGGAACATCGTCGTGTAGTCGTCCGGGAAGGTGAACGGGAACTCTATGGTTGCCTTGGAGATCACGGTGGTCTTCGGGTCTCCGCCGTTCTTGCGGATGTCCTCGCAGATGAGGTCGCGGATCTGTCGTGAAGTCACCACCGGCTTGATTCCGCTTCCGCCTTCTACATAGATCTTGTCTTTCGCAGGACCTTCCATGCCGGCGCTCTTCTCGTGGTAGTCGACGTTGAAGACATACTGTTTCGGCGGGGTCTGCATCTCAAGCAGGGAGTCGATGTTCTCGAAAGCAGGCGGGCTGAAGAAGAACACGAGGAGAGAATCTTTCCTTACACCGTCATATTCACCGCTGTAGTAGAGGACGGCGTAGTTGTTCGTGCGCTCGACCACGTTGTTGACGTTCTTGACGAAGAAGTCCTTCTCGAACATGTTGATTCTTCCTCCGTTGCCTTCCGGGTCGTCGGTGCAGAGGTAGATTCCCGGGAATTTCTTCTTGTAGGCGGTCATGTCCTTGAGGTCCTCGTTGGTGATGTTCAGGTACTGCCTGCCGTATTCCTCACTCAACTCGAAGACGAGGGAGTCGGAACCGTTGACGACAGGGGTGCCCTTGGTCACTTTTCTGTCCGAATGCTTGACCGGAGCCTGCGAGAAATAGTCTTCGTCGCTGACCGGTTCGGTCAGTGGGTAGACGTTGACGCTCTGAAGTATGTCGGACTGGCTGAGGTCGTAGACGGAGGTCGAGTCCATGGCGCAGTTGAACTTGAACTTCTGGAACTTTGGATTCTTTCCGAAGTCGAATTCCTGGAGCAGGGGCACGAGGGTGATCACGCATCCTCTGCGGGTGAGCCCGAAGGTGTCCTCGCGGATGGATCCGAAGGTGATTCTGTTGTCTGAATATGCCGTAAGACTGTCCACCTGCCTCATCTGGACCTCCTTGAGGTCAAGTTCGGTGGTGTAGAAGTCGTACAGCTGGTTGTCGGCCATGAAATCGCTGCCAAGATTGTCGTCCACTTCCATGCAGGATACGGACAGGGCCGCGACCATTGCTGCTGCTAAAAGTCTCTTCATTGTTTACAACTGTTGATAGAACTCGTCATAGACTCTGACGTAGCTGCCGTTCTCCATTGATTCTTCGTCGAAGTCGAGCGAAGGGACATCCAGTCCCTTGCAGAAATCCACTATCTCCGGACTGATGTCCGAACCTCCGAATATGATGCCGTCAGAGTACCGGGCGGCAAGTTTCGCAATATCTGTGCCAGTGACGGTCCCGGACAGGTCGACGTCGCCGCTGCCGATTCCTCCGAAGAGGACAGAGTCCTTGAATGAAGGGTCGAAGGTCTCGTCGGCTATCTCGTTGAAGAGGGATGTCACGACCTTGCTTCCTGCGAAGATCGGATCGGCGCTGTAAACTTTCTTGAGAAAGAGAGGAATCAGGTTGGAGATCCATCCCTGGCAGTGGATGACATCCGGGGCCCAGCGCAGCTTCTTGACCGTCTCGAGCACTCCGCGGGCGAAGAATATGGCCCTCTGGCCGTTGTCCTCGAAGAATTTCCCGTCAGTGTCGCGGAAGATGAGCTTGCGGCGGAAGAAATCGTCGTTGTCGATGAAATAGACCTGGATTCTTGTGGCCGCGATGGATGCGACCTTGATCACCAGAGGCCTGTCGACATCGCCCACGATGAGGTTCATTCCGGAGAGCCGGATTACTTCATGGAGCTGGTTCTTCCTGTCGTTGATGCAACCATAGCGGGGCATGAACGCCCTGATTTCATTCTTGCATTCCTGAATGCCTTGAGGCAGGTACCTTCCGATCCTCGAGATCGTGGTCTCGGGGAGGAACGGCATCATCTCTGAATTGACGAAGAGTATTCTTTTGGCAGGATTTCCCATTTTTATATAATATGTCTCACAAAGATAACAATATTTTTTCATATTTCGATAATTCACTATCTTTGAACTGAATTTGCTTTTCACAAAAAATGTCTACTTCGGAAAACAGACTGATAAGGAGGAGGCTCGCCGGGTCGTGGCTGTCCACTGTGATCAGCATCAGCCTGGTGCTGCTGCTGGTGGGAGTGGCTGCCTTGCTGCTCGTCAACGCAAGGAGCATTTCAGACTATTTCAAGGAGAAGCTGAAAGTCTCTGTCCTGATGAACACGGACGTGGAGGAAGAACAGGCGGAGATCTACCGCTCGGTCATCGACTCCATGCCGGCGGTCAAGACCACGGAGCTCATCTCCAGGGAGCAGGGAATACGCGAGATGCAGGAGATGCTCGGCGAGGATTTCCTGAATGTCTTCGAGACTTCCCCGGTGCCGGTCTCGCTCGAGGTCTCACTCAAGGCTGAATATGTGCTCGCGGACAGCATCGAGGTGGTCAGGAAGGAGATCCTGCAGAGTCCTCTGGTGGACGAGGTCGTCTACCAGCAGTCGCTTGTGGACAAGCTGAACACCAATCTGAAGAAGATCTCGCTGGTGCTCGGAGTGCTTATCGCCCTTCTTCTTTTCATCTCGTTCTTCCTGATCAACAACACAGTGAGGCTGAACGTCTTCTCCAAGCGCTTCACCATCCACACGATGAAGCTCGTGGGGGCGACCAAGTCCTTCATCCGTGGTCCGTTTCTTGTTCAGAGTGTTTTTCAGGGCATATTTTCAGCTCTGATTGCCATAATCATGCTGGTAGGACTGCTGTTCTTCATCAGAAAGGAGTTCGTACAGCTTTTCGAAGTGTTCAGCCTGGACCTTCTCCTCTATGTGATGGGCATCGTGCTCGTCAGTGGAGTGCTGATCTGCCTTGTGAGCACTTATTTTGTGGTGGGACGGCTCGTTTCGCTGTCCAAGGATGAATTGTATTACTAGACAAGCATTATGTCAAAAACTGAGAATCCTTCAATGCCTGTGACCCGCAAAGGTCTTTGGCTCATTCTGATGGGGCTTCTGGTGATGGTCTCCGGCTTCGTTCTGATGATGGGAGGCGCACCTTCTGACCCGCAGGTGTTCAACTGGTCAATCTTCGACTTCAGAAGGCTGGTGGCCGCTCCGGTGGTCATAGCCTGCGGTGTGGTCGTCATCGTGGTCGGAATCATGTCCCACCCGAAATCTGAAGAAAAGGAGGAGGCACGATGAACTGGTTGCACGCCCTTCTTCTCGGCCTTGTCCAGGGTCTCACCGAGTTCCTTCCTGTCAGTTCCAGCGGCCATCTTATGATAGTGAAGACCCTCCTCGGAGTTGACGGGGAAGGCTTTCTGGATTTCACCGTGGTCGTCCATTTCGCGACGGTGCTCAGCACGATAGTCGTTTTCTGGAAACCGATCTGCTCTCTGTTCCGCGGATTCTTCGCATTCCGCTACAACGATGAGACGGACTACATATTCAAGATTGTCGTTTCGATGATCCCTGTTGCCATCGTCGGTCTTTTCTTCAAGGACAAGGTTGAAAGTCTGTTCGGGGACTCGCTCACCGTCGTGGGTGTCTGCCTCCTCGTCACGGCTCTTCTCCTCTGGCTCTCCGACATGGCGGGCCGCAGGTCAAAGCCTGCGGACGCTTCTTCCTGCCAGGCCCGCAACGGCATTTCCTTCGGTCAGGCCTTCGTGGTCGGATGCGGCCAGGCCCTCGCCGTCGCACCGGGGCTTTCACGGTCCGGAACCACCATCTCCACCGGTCTCCTCGCCGGGGTCAGGCGTGACGTGATGGCCCAGTTCTCCTTCCTGATGGTCCTTGTGCCTATCATCGGGGAGCAGCTCCTTGACCTTCTTGATGTCGTCACGGGAGAGGCCACCCTCGCCGGAGGTCTCAGCCCGGTCTGTCTGGTAGCCGGTTTCCTGGCCGCCTTCATCTCCGGACTGTTCGCATGCAAGGTGATGATCGCCATCGTGCGCAAGGCCAGGCTTTCCTGGTTCGCCCTCTACTGTCTGATCGCGGCCGTCCTCATCCTTGTCCTTGCCTAGCATGCCTTCCGAACAGAGAACCCTGACCTATTTCGTGTCCGACGTGCACCTTGGCCTGGATGTCAAGGACCCGGCGGACAGGGAAACCAGGTTCGTCTCCTTCCTGCGCTCCATCCCGGCTTCAAGGACGAAGGCTCTCTACATGCTCGGCGACATCTGGGATTTCTGGTATGAGTACCGGGACGTCGTGCCAAAGGGCTTCTTCAGGGTCTTCTCGGCATTGTCCGACCTCATCGAAGCCGGTGTCAGGGTCTGCTTCTTTCCGGGGAACCATGACATCTGGTGCTACAGCTACTTCAGCGAACTCGGCATCGAAGTCCTTGAACAGCCATATTCATTCACTTCCGGCGGCCTGCGTTTCTGTGTCGGCCACGGCGACGGCCTCGGTCCCGGGAACGGGGGCTACAAACTGATGAGGGCTCTCTTCCACAACCGCGTGGCCCAGAGCCTGTTCAGCCTCCTGCATCCGTGGCTTGCCTTCCGTCTGGGGAAGGGCTGGTCCAGACAGAGCCGTCTTGCGAAGGATTTTGAATATGTCTTCAGAGGGGCCGACGAGCCTCTCTACAAGTTCGCCGTTCAGAAGGATGCGCAGGAGCACGTGGACATATTCATATTCGGACACTATCATGTCCAGGCGGACGAGACCCTTCCGTCAGGGTCCAGGCTGCTTCTTCTGAAGGACTGGATGAATCCTCAGTCTTCGAACTGGATCGTCTTCGACGAGACCTCGGGGTGCTTCGGGAAGTCCCAGAATATTGAGAAATAGAGTTCGTCGAACTCTCCGCTCTCCCATTTTTCGACCAGATATTCAGTGACCTTGTCCTCTCCGGCGGGGTCGTAGCTGCTTTTCAGGTCGTTGCCGAAGATCTTGGCGATTCCTTGCCAGAATCCGGCCGTGATCTTGTTCTTGTAGTCCTTGATGATGGTGTAGGAACTCCGGCCTATCTCCCTGTCTATGAGTCTTATGAGAAGTTTTCCCTGGGAGATGGTCATATTCTTGAGAGGCTTCTCGTAGGCTTCGAAAAGCTGCTTCTGCATCTGGGCGATGTACCTGTCCTTCTTCGCTCTCCGCAGCGAGTTCTCGGCTATGTGCCTGTCCACCTGGGCGGTCAGGTCCTTGGCCAGGAGGGCGTAGGGGTAGACTTTGTTGAAATTGTAGACCAGCTTGTAGTAGTTGCGTATGTCTCCGTCCTTGCGCTTCCGCCCTTTCGGGAGCACCCAGACCGGGTTCAGCGTGTCATAATAGACGGTGTCTCCGTTCTCGACCCTGTAGCCCAGGTAGCCGGACCTGTCTGTCTGGACCGGTCTGGGAGTCCGTCCTCGCCTCTGGGCATGCCCTTCCTGCTCCGGCAGCAGAACTGTCAGGACGAGGACCAGGAATATGAGTCGGAACGCGGGTTTCATGATGACAAAAATACTCATTTCCTTTGATTATCCTTGCTTTTGAGATAGCTTGTTTCCTGTCGTGTCGAAATTGTGAAGGAAAAATAATTAACAACTTCCATAAATGATTGAAAATGACAAAATTCATTGTTGATTTTCTGTGTCCAAAAAGTTTGAAAAAAAATGAAAATGTGTTTGAAATTCATTTATTTTTCGTAAATTTGCAGTCCCAAAATCCAGGGTGTATTGGCTGAAAGGGTTGATATTCAATGATTTAGGGGAAATGAAGAAATTATTTTTAAAGTAATACAGCAATGTTACAACCAAAGAAAACTAAGTTCAGAAGAGAACAGAAGAACGTGATGAAGGGTATGGCCCAGAGGGGCAACCAGCTCGCGTTCGGTTCCTTCGGTCTCAAGACCCTCGAGAACTGCTGGATCACAGCGCAGCAGATTGAATCTGCACGTCAGGCAATTTCACGTTGCATGAACCGTGAGGGACAGATCTGGATCAGGATCTTCCCGGTCAAGCCTTTCACTGCCAAGCC
>JAKSJH010000037.1 GCA_024398315.1 Bacteroidales bacterium | reverse complement strand
CATTGCTGTACTGCCTCCGGAAATACCTGTGATCCAGGTGGTTGCTGTGCCGCAGAGGGCGTGGAGACAGGCGCCGGCGGACCATACTCCGATTGCAATCAGGTAGCCTTTCTTGGTTCCCAGCCAGTCCACGAACTTGCCTGCGAAGAGGCAGGCGATGGCGTAGAAGATGGAGAAGAAAGATGTGATCGTACCGTAGTTGGCGTCAGTCCAGTGGAGCGGGGGGGCGATGGGCTGCTTGGAGGTGGGCGAGAGGACCTGACGGTCGAGATAGTTGACGGTGGTCGCCACGAAGAGCAGTGAGCACAGCCACCATCTCCAGTTGGTCATCAGTTTGCCTTGTGTGGTCATATTTGTTTAAATTGTTCTATTTCAGCTTTTTGTGTCCTTTTCCGGCGAAAGATTCGACCTGGTCGAACCAGTCGGCTGCGGTCTTGATGTCACCTTTGCTCCAGCAGCTGCCGGTCCAGTAGGTGAGGGTCTCGCCGGACTTGATGGTCCTGACGCAGACACTGTGGTCCATTCCGTGGGACAGGGTCACGGAGGATTCAGGCATGTAGAGGGCAAGGCCGATCATTCCGTCTTCCTTTTCGGCGCTCTGGTCGGAAGCCTCCTCCCAGATTGCGAACCAGTCTCCACCTTCCTTCTCATCCTTGATCCCGTGGCGGACGATTCCTGCGCAGACATCGACCTCGTCATAGTCGCCTTCGAAGGTGTAGGTGTCCTCCACCTTCACGAAATATGTTCCTGCGTAGACAGTGAACTTCTTGTCGAGGGAGAAGACGGCACCGTCTCCCTGCCATTGAGGGTAGTGGAGCACGAAAACGAGCTTCTCAGGGGTTGCGCTGATTATTTCTGAAGAGCGCCAGTTGGTCTTCGGGTACTGGAACCGGTTCTCGACGAGAGGAACCGATGCGCCGGCTCCGAGGCTGACGCCGACCTTGTAGCAGTCCTTTCCGTTGCCCCAGTCCTTATGATAGGACTTGCCGTGCTGGAGGTCGTCTTCGTAACGCTGGTCGGCCACCAGCGCTCCCGGCAGCTTGACCCAGACATCGAAGCCCGGGGAAAGCGTCTCCTTTTCGAGAGCCTTGCCGTAGATTCTGTAACAGACGAGGTCGTTCTCGAATATGAAATCGTCCATCCTTTCCGGAACCTCGCGCGCCATCACTTTCGGCTCTGTGACTTTAGGGGAACAGGAGCAGATAAGGGCTGCCACTGCTGCCAGAGACAGAAGGGTCTTGTGAGTGAACATATTCAGTGTCAGTTTATTTGAGGTCCTTTGTGGCTACCCAGTCCATGTCGTTGTAGTCGTCGTTCTCGCCGCACATACCCCAGATGAAGGTGTAGTTGCGGGTGGCGCAGGCGGAGTGGATGCTCCACTGAGGGGAGATGACGGCCTGCTCGTTGTGCATCCAGATGTGCCGTGTCTCCTGAGGCTCGCCCATGAAGTGGCAGACGGCAGCGTCTTCAGGAAGCTCGAAGTAGAAGTAGAGCTCCATGCGGCGGTCGTGGGTGTGGGCCGGCATGGTGTTCCAGGTGCTTCCCGGAGCAAGTTCGGTCATGCCCATCTGGAGCTGGCAGCAAGGCACCACTTCTTTGACGAGCAGTCTGTTGATCGTGCGTTCGTTGCTTTCTTCGAGGCTGCCCAGGTGCATCACGACGGCGTCCTTCTTGCTGACTTTCTTGATTCCGGTCTCCTTGTGGGCTGGAGCGGAGTTGAAATAGAAATGAGCCGGTTTTGAAGGATCCGCGCTGCGGAAGGTCACGTGGCGGTCGCCGCGGCCGATGTAGATGGCCTCCTTGAAGGCTACTGGATATTCCTCCTCACCTACCTTGACGAATCCGTCGCCTCCGACGTTGATGACGCCCAGCTCGCGGCGCTGGGTGAAGAAGTCGCTGCGGAGAATCTCCGGAGGGAGGAGGACAAGCTCTTCGTCCACGGGGACGGCTCCGCCTCCGACCATGCGGTCGAACATGCTGTAGACCATGTTGATCTCTCCGGGAACCATCACGTTCTCGACGAGGTATTCCTTTCTGATCCTTTCGGTGTCATAATGTTTTGCGTCAGCGTTGCTTGAAGCCTGGCGCACCGTGCAGTTTATCTTTGCCATGTTCTCGTTGTTTTTCTTAGAAGTTGTTTTGAAATGGTTCACAAAATTTGTTATAGGAGATTTTTGAGGATGAATTTTCTCTTGAAGAAGGAGCATAGCAGTAGCTATGTGACTGATGAAAGAGGAAATTCAGACCAAAAAGATTCATAAAAAATAAAGTTAATCATTCCAAAACAGCTTCTTAGAAGCTGTTCATAAAGATAGTCATTTTAACGGACATTGCCAAGTTCCTGCTGGCTGACGACCCTGACTGGGCCGAGAAGTCCGGAAGGGGAGAGCTTGATGTCCTTGGTCGGGCGGCCGAGGAAATCATGGCTGAGGACTATGTTGGTCGAAGTGTACTGCTTCTTCTCCGGATTAATCTGGTCTCCTGCGACCCTGTTGTACCAGGAATTGGCGACCACAACCTCCAGATCGTTGTTTCCGTTGACCAGCTCGTCGGTGATGTCCACTCTGAATGGTGCGGTCCAGACGGTTCCCTTGTCCTTCCCGTTGATTCTGACCGTTGCGAAGCCGGCATCTTTGACCGAACCCAGCGTCAGGAAGTACCTGAGACCGTCCCCAGCCTTCCCGTCAAACTGGAAACTCTTGCTGTATAATGCTTTACCGGAATAATAGCGGATTCCTTCGTCCTCAGACGTGGTCCAGTCGATGAGCTTGTCGAAAGTTACAGATGCGGGACCTCCCCATCTGGTGTCGAAGCTGACGTTCCACGGGCCTTCCAGGGTCCGGCATTCTGAATATCCAGGGAAGTTCGTTCCGTCAGCGCCCTGCCTGTCTTCCGGGATGGCCTCGTCGAAGACTATGAGGATGCTTCCGAATGAGTCGAAATGGACAGGGATGCTTGTCACTCCATCGGTCTGTGAATATGCTCCCAGATCCCTTGTGGTGCCGTCCATGGTGTTCCACAGCTCCGGTTTCCTGCCGGCGACCCTGAACGAGCATGTGACGTCCGTCTCCTTGCCGTCCATGTTGCTGATGAAGTAGAGGTCCCTGCCGTCGAGGGTGTAGTGGATGTAGTCGAAATTCTTGAGTGCAGGATCTTCGGCGATTCTGAAATCTTCCTTGACTCCGGATGAGAGAAGGTATTCGCGTGCTGTCATTCCGGTGACGACAGTGCCTTTCCCGAAGCGTGTGACGGAATTCCCGTCATTGGACTTCCAGATCTTTCCGGCGAGCTTGCTGAAGCGTTGTGCGGCCTTGGACCCGCCTTTGAGGCTGACACATTTCTCCGGTTTCGGTCCGACCACGGTGGCTCCCTGCCTGAGAAGGTCCTTGACCTTTTTCAGAGCGTCATAGGAAAGTACCTTGTGATCAGGGAGGGCCAGGACCTTGTAGGTCAGTCCGCCCGGCACGGTCACATCACCTTTCCTGTCAACCTTGAGGCTGAGGAGAATCTGCTCGTTGCAGGCGTCGAAATCGAATCCAGGCATAGTGCCTGCCTTGTCTGAATGCTTGAAAGGCAGGATGTTAGGGACGTGGTCGCCGTAGTAGTAGAGTACGTCGGCGTTGAACCTGGCGTCCTGGACCATGAACTGTATCCTGGTCATGTAGTCCATGAATGCCGAGGCTTCGTCCCACCAAGGAAGGCGTGGGTTGATGTGGGTCCCGGCGAAATATTCCTGTCCCGGAATTCCCATCGAGGCCGGTGAGCAGGAGAATGTGTGGAAATAGACTCTGTTGAGTCCGGCGCAGATCTCATGGTCGAAAGAAGGCTTCTGGTTGCTCCAGATCTCGTCGTTCCAATGAGGACCGATTGTGGTGAAGGATTCTGCTCCGACTATCTTCCTGCCGTAGATGTGGGCTGCGGAGGAGGCCTGCTTGATGAAGAATCTGTCGGCAGTCCTCGGCCTGTGAGGCGAAGGAGCCCAGAACTCGCTCATCATTATGTCGCTGTAGGAGTAGTTGTCGATGCCGTTGAGGGGACCTGCGTGTGGCCCTGCCGATTCCGGCTGTATGCCCATACCATGGCTGTGGGCATATTCAGAGAACCTCTTGTAATGGTTCTGTGCCACTGCATCGGCGATGGCCTTGCGGAAGTCGGCCAGGAAGGAGTTGCTGGTCGGTATGCCGTCCACCACATAGCCTGCGATTACGGGCAGGTAAGGGAGGAGGGAGTAGCCGTTGACCTTCTTGAACCACTCGTCGAAGCCCTCGCTCCAGTTCATGCCGCCGCACTCCCAGCTGTCGGTCTCAAGGAACTTGAGCGTCTTTCCGACGTGGTGCCCTGCGTCCTTGAATATGGGTTCAACCACATTGTTGATGTAGAAGTCGAATGCTTCCGGGCTCATGTAGTCGAGCACCAGTCCGTTCCATCCCTTGCTGCAGGTGGACACGACGGCTCCCGTGCAGGTGTAACCGATGCGGAGCACAGTCCATTCCCCTTCAGGGCAGGTCCAGTCGAGATTGCCTTCGGAGTCCATCTTCGAGGTGATGTCGATGACATCGGAACTGTTGACCAGAACCGGTTTCGGGGCGTCCGGTTTCACGCCGGCGTTCTCAAGCAGGAAGCGGCAGTCAGGTGCGCTCCCTCCCAGCTCGTGGACTCCTAGCTTGAGGTCGAGGTTGCTTATCGGCTCGTCGGCCAGCCTGGACGGATCGGCGGGGAAGGCGAGTACGACGATGTCCTTATAGTAACCGTGCTTCGATGCTGGTGCTGGAAGTTGGATTCCGCTGTCATTGCCTTTGACCTTCACTTCTTTGAATGTCAGCATCTTGGCGGCGTGCTCGGGATCTATGCAAGGGCCTCCGAGATTCCAGCCGCTCTGGATGTTGAATCCTATTTCAAGTCCGAGTCTCTCCGCTTCGTCCAAGGCGTGGACGAACAGCTTCCTCCATTCCTTGGAGGCGAAAACAGGTCCGGCTGGGACATCCTTGTTGCCTCTCTGGTTGTGACCTCCGGCATCGAATATCATCGCTCCGTAGAAGCCCTTGGATTTCATGGCTTCCAGGTCTGAAGTGATGGCTTCTTCCGTCACGTTGCTGTTGACCCACCACCACCAGCAGTCCAGTCCGTACTGCTGCGGGGGATTCTGGAAATGGTTCTCGTAGTACTCGAAGCCTTTGTCTTCAGCGTGGCTTGAGAATGCCGGTGCTGCCAGGGTGAGGAGCAGTGCGGCAAGAAGACGAACTTTCATTTTAATAACTATTTTGGCTGTTTCCCTATGTAGGCAAGGATGCCTCCATCAACATAAAGGATGTGCCCGTTGACTGCATCCGAGGCGTGGGATGCGAGGAACACTGCAGGTCCTGCCAGTTCGTCCGGATCGAGCCAGCGTCCGGCCGGTGTCTTGGCGCAGATGAAGGAGTCGAACGGGTGGCGGCTTCCGTCTGCCTGCTTCTCCCGCAGAGGGGCGGTCTGAGGGGTGGCAATGTAGCCGGGACCGATGCCGTTGCACTGGATGTTGTATTCTCCATATTCAGAGCAGATGTTGCGGGTGAGCATCTTGAGGCCTCCCTTTGCGGCGGCGTAGGCGGAGACGGTCTCCCTGCCCAGTTCGCTCATCATCGAGCAGACGTTGATTATCTTGCCCTCGCGGCGCTCCATCATCTCCGGGATGACCGCCGCTGATGCGATGTAAGGTCCGACAAGGTCGATGTCGATTACCTGCTGGAACTCGCTGCGGGTCATCTCGTGCATAGGGATGCGCTTGATTATGCCGGCGTTGTTTACAAGGATGTCTATCTGTCCGACTTCTTCATGGATCCTGGCCACGAGAGCCTTGACGGCGACTTCGTCGGTGACGTCGCAGACATAGCCGCGGACGTTGGTGATGCCTTCGGCGGCATAGGCTTCCAGAGCCTTGTCGACCGATTCCTGGCTTCTTGTGTTGAAGATGATTGTCCTTGCTCCGGCCTTGACGAATGCTTTGGCTATTGCGAAACCGATTCCGTAGGCGGCTCCTGTGATCCAGGCGTTCCGGCCTTCAAGTGAAAAAATGTCCATGGATGATTAAACCAATTGTCTGAGTTTTGTCAAATTTAGTTAAATATATTCCTAAATTTGTAAGATTTTGGAAAAATCTGAGATAATAAATCAAAAGCATATATGAATTTCAAGGCATTGTTAAGCATTGCGGCGGTCTGTTCCGCAGTCTGCGCATGCGGACCGAAACAGGATGGCTCGTCGCAGGAACCGAAGAATTACAGGACATTGGAAGTGGAAAGAGGGGACGCCGTCCTTGAGGCCAAGTACAGCGCTACCCTGGAAGGTCAGCAGCTCGTCGAGATCCGTCCTCAGGTCAGCGGCATCATCACAAAGATCTGCTTCGAAGAAGGCGACAAGGTCACCAAGGGCCAGACCCTCTTCATTCTCGACCAGGTTCCTTTCACCGCAGCCGTCGAAGTCGCCGAAGCCAACGTCAGGAGCGCCGAGGCCCAGCTCGCTACAGCAAAGCTGACTGCAGAGAGCAACACGATGCTCTACGAGAAGGAAGTGATCTCTGAATATGAGCTCAAGACGGCGCAGAACGCCCTCGCATCGGCCGAGGCCGCCTACGCCCAGGCCAAGGCCCAGCTCACGACCGCCAACAACAACCTGTCCTACACTGTCGTGAAGAGTCCTGTGACCGGTGTCGCCGGCATGATCCCATACAGGGTCGGCGCCCTTGTCGGCAGCAACATCACCACTCCTATGGTGACCGTCTCCGACGACAGCTTCATCCATGCCTATTTCTCGCTTTCCGAGAATCTCATACTCAACCTGATGCAGCAGTACGGCACCCAGCAGAACTTCATCGAGGGCATGTCCGACGTCGAGCTCCTGATGAGCAACGGAGACCGCTATCCTGTAAAGGGACGCATCGATGCTGTCAGCGGAATCGTCGACCAGAGCACAGGTGCGGTCAGGGTCCGCGCCCAGTTCGCCAACGACTCCCACCTGCTGCGAAGCGGAAACAGCGCCTCCGTCATCATCCCGACCAAGGTCAAGGATGTCATCGTGATCCCACAGATCGCCACCTACGAGATCCAGGAGAAGGTCTTCGTCTACAAGGTAGTGGACGGCAAGGCGACTTCGTCCATGGTCGAGGTCTACAAGGAGAATGACGGTACCAGTTACATCGTCACCTCCGGTCTTGAAGAGGGTGAGGTCATAGTTGCGGAAGGAGCCGGTCTCCTCAAGGAAGGAACAGTCATAGCAACTGAGTAGAGATGGCAGTAAAGACATTCATAGACCGTCCGATCCTGTCCGGAATCATCTCGGTCGCAATTCTGATAATCGGACTCATAGCCCTCAAGCAGCTCCCTCTGGAGCAGTATCCGGACATCGCTCCTCCTACCGTCAGCGTCAGGGCGAACTACACCGGCGCAAGCGCGGAGACGGTGATGAAGAGCGTCATCGTCCCTCTCGAAGAGTCCCTGAACGGTGTCGAGAACATGATGTACATGACCTCATCGGCCACCAACACCGGTTCAGCCAACATCCAGGTCTTCTTCAAGCAGGGCACCGATCCTGACATGTGCGTGGTCAATGTCCAGAACCGCGTCTCCGAGGCACAGTCCCTCCTCCCTAGTGAGGTCACCAAGTCCGGTGTCACCGTCAGGAAGCGTCAGACCGGCGTGCTGATGAACATCTCCCTCTATTCCCCTGATGACTCCTACGAGGCCAACTTCCTGACCAACTACATGAAGATCAACATGGAGCCTCAGATCAGCCGTATCCCGGGCGTCGGAGAAGTCAGTGTCTTCGGAGCCAACTATTCGATGCGAATATGGCTCGACCCTGGAAAGATGGCCATGTACTCCCTCGTCCCTGCTGACATCAAGACCGTCCTGGCCGAGCAGAACCTGGAGTCTCCTACCGGAACCCTGGGAAGCGAGTCCGACAACTCCTTCCAGTATGTCATGAAATACCGCGGCCGCTACGAGGACGAGACCGACTACGAGAACCTCGTGGTCAAGAGTCTTCCTGACGGTCGTCTGCTCCGTCTGGGCGATGTTGCCACGATCGAGCTCGGCGCTTTGAACTACACCTTCTTCTCCGAAGTCAATGGTCATCCTTCCTGCAACTGTATGATCGTACAGACCTCAGGATCAAATGCTTCCGAGGTTATCACCCAGGTGGAGAAGTTCATGAAGGAGGCCGAGAAGGATCTTCCTAAGGGAATGGCACTTGCTACCGTCATGAGCGTCAAGGACTTCCTTGATGCGTCCATCGAAGAGGTCATCGAGACTCTCTTCATCGCCATCCTCCTCGTCATCCTTGTCGTCTACCTCTTCCTCCACGATGTCAAGGCCACCTTGATCCCGACTGTCTCCATCATAGTCTCACTCGTCGGAACATTCGCCTTCATCTATGCGGCCGGGTTCTCGCTGAACCTGCTGACGCTGTTCGCCCTTGTGCTGGTGATCGGTACGGTCGTGGACGA
Source organism: Bacteroidales bacterium (assembly GCA_024398315.1). Taxonomy (GTDB): domain Bacteria; phylum Bacteroidota; class Bacteroidia; order Bacteroidales; family UBA932; genus Cryptobacteroides. Next base: position 5,528 of record JAKSJH010000037.1, on the reverse strand, counting down.
CTCCATAGTCGTCGTCGAAGCGGTGCAGGCCAAGTTCGACTCCGGCTACAAGTCGGCCTACAAGGCCACGATAGACGCCATGAAGGGCCTCAGCATGGCCATCCTGACCAACACTGCGGTGGTCATGGCAGTGTTCATCCCGGTCTGCTTCATGGGAGGCACAACCGGAATATTCTACACTCAGTTCGGTCTTACCATGGCCGTCTCCGTTGCAATCTCATGTCTGGTCTCGCTTACTCTCAGCCCCGCCATGTGCGCGCTTCTGCTCAAACCGAGGGCTGACATCGAGGCTGGAGAGAAGGCAAACCTCTCGGACAGATTCCATTTCGCCTTCAACCGTCACTTCAGTCATCTCCTTGACCGCTACGGCAAGGGTGTGGATGTCTTCATCAAGCACAGATGGCTGTCTGCCCTGCTCCTGCTCCTGTTCACGGCCGGTCTGGGCTACATGCTTGTCTCCACGAAGACAGGCCTCGTGCCTCAGGAGGACCTCGGTACGATCAACGTAAACGTCCAGTGCGCCCCTGGAACCAACCTTGAAGAGACCAGGAAGGCTGTCGACCAGGTTGAGGAGGCCATCAAGGACATCCCGGAGATCAGGCTCTACTCGAGGGTCGTCGGCTCCAATTCCAGAAGGGAGACCACTGCCGCAGCAGGTAATTTCAACATCAAGCTGGTCAACTGGTCCGACCGCGCCTACAAGGGCGGAGACATCAACTCGGTGATGGAGGAGATCTACCGCAGGACGGAAGGAATATCCTCGGCTTCGATCCGTCTCACCACCCGTCCGATGATTGCCGGCTACGGCTCAGGAAGCGGTTTCGAGATGTACGTCCAGGACAAGAAGGGCGGTACGACCGAAGACCTCTTCAAATACACCAAGGAACTTATCGCCGGACTGAACGAACGTCCGGAGATTTCAAGGGCCTACACGACCTTCGACACCAAGTACCCTCAGTACATAGTTGATGTCGATGCATCTCTCTGCAAACGCAACGGAGTCTCTCCTTCGGATGTGCTCAGCACTGTCTCCACCTACGTCGGAGGCAACTATGCATCCAACTTCAACAGATTCACCAAGCTCTACCGAGTGATGATCCAGGCCTCTCCTCAGTTCAGGACCGACATCGATTCGTTCAACGACATGTACGTCCGTACATCGACCGGAGAGATGTCGCCTATCGGACAGTACCTCAAGTTCAGGAAAGTCTACGGCTCCGAAAGCCTGAGCCGCTTCAACCTCTTCCCGTCCATCGCCGTGATGGGTGAGAATGCGGTCGGATATTCATCGGGCCAGGCCATCCAGGCCATCCGCGAGGTCGCCGCCGAGACCCTTCCTGAAGGCTACGGCTTCGAGTTCGGAGGAATGTCCAGGGAGGAGGCGCAGCAGGGAGCAAGCTCCACGGCCATCGTGTTCGCCCTCTGCCTTGTCTTCATCTACCTCATCCTCTGCGCATTGTACGAGAGCCTCTTCATCCCTCTGGCCGTCATCCTTTCGGTACCGTTCGGTCTCTGCGGCTCCTTCATATTCGCCAGGATCTGGGGCATCGAGAACAACATCTACCTCCAGATCGGTCTCATCATGCTCATCGGTCTTCTTGCCAAGACCGCCGTCCTGATGACTGAATATGCTTCCAGAAAGCGCAGCGAGGGAATGTCCATCGTCGAAGCGGCCCAGGATTCTGCCAGGGAGCGTCTCAGGCCTATTCTCATGACTTCGCTCACCATGATCATCGGTATGGTCCCTCTCATCCTCGCGAAGGGTGCGGGCGCCAACGGTGACATCTCCGTGGGTGTAGGTGCTGCCGGAGGAATGCTTGTGGGCACCATAGCGCTTCTGTTCATGACACCGGCCTTCTTCGTCATCTGCCAGAAGGTACAGGAAAGGGTCATGCCTGACAGGAGAAAGGAAATGAAAGAAATGGAAGAAGAGGAGGAAGAAGCATGAAAAGAGTTCTGATCTATCTCGCAGTGCTGCCTCTGGCAGTGTCCTGCGGTCTTTATGGGAAATATTCACGTCCGGAAATCCCGGACATCGAGATCACCGAGGACATCGAGGTACCATCCTGGAGGTCCATGTTCAAGGATCCGCTTCTCCAGGATCTCATCGACACCGCCCTGGCGCGCAGCACCGACCTCGCTTCTGCAAGGCTGAATGTCAGTGCGGCGGAGATTGACCTGAAACAGGCGAAGCTGGGTTTCCTGCCTTCCATCAACGCTTCCACCGCTCCGCTTGTCGAGAACCCTGCAGTGAACGCAGGTGTGTCTTCCTGGGAGCTGGACGTGTTCGGCAGGCAGACAGCCGGAGTCCGTGCCTCGAAGGCTGGGCTTGAAGGCGAAACTGCATATTCACAGGCGGTCCAGGCCGGGCTTGTGGCCACTCTTGCCGACAGCTACTATTCTCTCATGCTCCTGGACAAGGAACTGGACATCAGCCGTCAGACTCTCCAGAGCTGGGACAAGAGCATCCAGGTGCTCGAGTCGCTCAAGCTGGCCGGAAAGTCCAACGACGTGGCCGTCCAGCAGGCCAGGGCCAAGAGACTCGGTCTTGAGGCTTCCGCCCTCACCATCGAAAAGAACATCGGCGTGATGGAGAGGAGCATCTGCACCCTGATGGGAGTTCCTTTCCGCGAGGTCCGCAGGGGCAGCATCGACGAACAGGAATTCGAGCCTCTGCCTCAGGTCCCTGTCCTCTACCTGTCCGGACGTCCTGATGTCAGGCGGTCTGAAATGGCCCTTGCCAAGGCTTTCTATGCGACCAATGCGGCCCGTGCCTCTTTCTATCCTTCCATTTCACTCAGCGGAGTCCTCAGCTGGACCGTTGACGGGGCTGTGTCCGTAACCGATCCTGCCGCCTGGCTGAGCGTTGCTGAGCCTCTGTTCATGAAAGGCTCTGTCAGGGCGAATGTGAAGAAGGCGAAGATCGCTCAGGAGCAGGCCCTTCTGGCTTTCCGTCAGACTCTTCTGGATGCCGGCAACGAGGTCGCCGACGCTCTTGTGCAGTGTCAGACCGCTGCAGGAAAGCATGAGATCCATCTCCAGCAGACTGAGGCGCTCCAGCAGGCCGTCGACAAGATCGGACTGCGTATGATATATTCAAATGCCAACTACCTCGAGGTGCTGACCGCCCAGCAGTCCCTGCTTGACGCCCAGCTTCTTCTTGTCCAGGACCAGTATGACAGGATCCAGGGTCTTATCAAGCTCTACCGTTCACTCGGAGGCGGCGTTGAGTAGCCTTTCACTTGCTTAAAAACAATACCATCATGAAAAGGAAGATGCTTCTGTCTGCCTTGGTCGCCGTGGTTCTTGGAACGACGGCTTTCGGTGAGACCCGTGAAATCAGCAATGGCAGTCTGCGGATTGCTTTCGATGCTTCGGACGGCCGGCTTGTGTCCTTGCAGGACGTCCGCTCCGGTGTCGAATTCATCGATCCGGCTGCGGTCAGCGGTCCTTGCTGGAATCTCCGTCGTGCCGACGGGAGCCAGCTCGGTGAGGGTTCTTCCTTGCTCGGCATCCGTGAGGCCGGTGACCTTTCCATGGTGATGGACTGGGAGATGGCTTCAGGAGCCCGTGTCGAGGCGAAGGTGCGTCTCGATCCGGAGAAGCCATTGAGCTACTGGACTGTGGCGGTCTCGGGGATCAAGGACCTTGAGGCCTTCGATCTCAGGTATCCTGTCATCCAGGGCATCCGCGAACTGGAAAACGAGGACCTGGCCGTCTCCAGCTGGCTCGGCAGTGTCATTCATAATCCTCATGCTCCTGTCACGGAGGCGTCTCCTGTCCGCTGGCTCGGATGGGACAGCCCCGGCATCCTTTCCATGCAGATGCTCGCCCTCTACGACCGTGAAGGCCGCGACGGACTCTACATGGCTTCGAACGACACCTTCTCCAATGCCAAGCGTTTCGATTTCATGCTCACTCCGGGTCACACCATGTATTTCCTGACCCATTACCTTCCCTACAAGTCGGGGGAAGACTCGTTCGCTCCTGAATATGAGGCTGTCCTTGGTTCGCTCAACGGTGACTGGCTCACTGCTGCGAAGACCTATCGCGAGTGGGCCGTGGACCAGAGGTGGTGCAGGGAAAGCCGTTTCCACAACGGCAGGATTCCGAAATGGGTGACACGGACCGGACTCTGGGTCTGGAACCGCGGCTGGTCGGACAACGTGCTGACGGAGGCGCGTCACATGAAGCGTCGGCTGGGACTTCCTGTGAGTGTCTTCTGGCATTGGTGGCACGGCTGCTCCTACGATGAGGGTTTCCCTGAATATCTTCCTCCTCGCGAGGGCGGTGAGCGTTTCCGCAAGGCGGTCGCCGCAGCCCGCAGGGACAGGGTCAACAGCATTGTCTACATGAATTCGTTCCAGTGGGGGACTTCCACTGAGAGCTGGGTGTCCGAGCATGCCCAGGACTACTGTGCGAAGCCTCTGGGCGGCACTTCCTACGCTGCGACTGCAAACATATTCACCGGCCGTCAGATTGCCGCGATGTGTCTTGGAACCGAGTTCTGGAGGGAGAAATACTCTTCAATCGCCGACAGTGCCATCCGTGACTACGGTGTCAGCGGCATCTACATGGACCAGGCGTGCTCTAGCATCAAGTGCTACGATCCTTCGCACGGTCACACTCTTGGGGGCGGCAGTTACTGGACTGATGGTTTTGCGAAGCAGGCCGCTCTGATCCGCGAGAAGACGGCCGATGTCCGGAGGGATGTGGTTCTGGCCGGTGAGGGCTCCGGTGAGGACTGGATTCCGAGTCTGGACCTGTTCCTGACTCTTGAGGCGAGCCGCGAGCGCTATCTGGGTACGGGCGACACAGAGGTTCTGCCTCTCTACCAGGCTGTCTATCATGACTATGCCGTCACATTCGGCAGTTACAGTTCCCTTGTCTACCCTCCTTACGATGACCTCTGGCCCGATGAGTTCCGTCCGGCGAACAGGGAGACGTCTCTGCCGGATGATTTCAACCTGCAGTTCAGGATGGAGCAGGCCCGTTCTTTTGTCTATGGCATGCAGCTGACTCTTGCCAACTACCATTCTTTCCTGGATGATGAGAAGAAGGATGAGATAGACTATCTGATGCGTCTGGCGAGGGTTCGTTCCAGGGCTGTGAAATATCTTCTGGGTGGTACTTTCGAAAGGGTTCCTGAGATGGAGGTTCCGCGGGACACGATCCTTCTGTCGAAGGTCTCGATCTATGCCGGGCGTTCAGGCAGCACGGTCAAGCAGGAGAAGATGGAGGAGCCGATGCTCTATTCGGGGATGTGGAAGGCCGCCGACGGCGACATGGCGCTGGCTCTCGTCAACATCAGTGACGCCTCCGTCCCTGTCAGTTTCTCTTTCGCTGCTTCTGAATATGGTCTTCCGGACAGTGTCAAGGTGACATTGATCTCCGAGAACGGCCGCAGGAGACTTTGCCGGGTCCGGGACGGCCGCATCTCGGTCGACCTCCCGCTCTCCGCCCGCACCGCCTGCGTCATTGAATTCGCCGCCCGCTACGTTTTTCTTTGATTTTACGTGATGTTCCCG
>JAKSJH010000036.1 GCA_024398315.1 Bacteroidales bacterium | reverse complement strand
GGGAGACGGCTCATGTCCTTGATGGAACCGAGGTTCTTCTCGAGCTTCTCTCTCTGACGGTCGATCTGCAGACGCTCTCTCTTGGCGAGCTTCTCGAAGGTACCGTCTTCCTTCATCTTGTCGATGGTGTTCATCTTCTTGATAGCCTTGCGGATGGTAGGGAAGTTGGTAAGCATACCGCCTGCCCAACGCTCGGTTATTGATGGCATGTTGACTGCTGTTGCCTTCTCAGCAACGATCTCCTTAGCCTGTTTCTTTGTGGCTACGAAGAGGATCTTGCGACCTGAACGCGCAAGCTCTTTCATTGCTGCAGCAGCCTCGTCTATCTTGACGATGGTCTTGTGCAGGTCGATGATGTGGATCCCGTTCTTCTGGTCGAAGATGTAAGGGGCCATCTTAGGGTTCCACTTCCTTGCCAAATGGCCGAAATGTACACCTGCATCAAGAAGTTCTTGGAAATTTGTGCGTGGCATTGTTTTGTTGTTGTTTTTGTTTTTTTACTACCCGTCAGACCTTTTGCCGTGGTCTTTCAGGACTCTTTACTTCAATCTCGAAGCAGTGACTCTGTCAGTCTCCGGGATTTTCCGCGGTCTCGGCAATCCTGCGGCAGGCATCGGGGGATTCACATCCACCGGATGGTCCTCAGAATTTGCGCACCGGACCGTACTTTGTCATAAATCAGCGGCAAGTGCTGCCGTCCAGCCAAGACTAACGCTTGCTGAACTGGAAGCGCCTACGTGCGCCAGGCTGACCAGGCTTCTTTCTCTCGACCTCGCGAGCGTCGCGTGTGAGGAATCCTTCTGCCTTGAGGGCTGAGCGATAAGCCTCTCTGTCCAGATCGCTGAGAGCGCGGGCGATACCGAGTCTGATTGCTTCTGCCTGGCCTTTGGTGCCTCCACCAACGACGGTTACCTTTACGTCAAACTGACCTTCTGTCTTTGTGACCGTGAATGGCTGCATGACGATGTAACGGAGCGACTCCTCCTTGAAGAAGTCCTCAAGGGTGCGGCCGTTGATTTCGAGTTTGCCATTACCAGCTGAAAGATAGACACGAGCGACGGCTGATTTACGTCTTCCAAGGGCGTTTTTCTGTTCCATTTGCTCTGTTAGATTTCGTTCAACTTAATTTCTCTTGGATTCTGTCCCTGGTGAGGATGCTCAGGTCCTGCATAGACATACAGGTTTTTGATGAGCTGGTCACCAAGACGGGTCTTCGGGAGCATTCCTCTGACGGACCTCCTGATGAGTTCGGCAGGTCTCTTTGCGAGGATCTCCTTCGGGGTCGTGAAACGCTGGCCACCCGGATAGCCGGTGTAGCGGGTGTAAACACGATTCTCCATCTTGTCTCCCTTGAGGGCGACCTTCTCGGCGTTGATGACGATGACGTTGTCACCGCAATCCACGTGAGGGGTGAAGCCCGGCTTGGTCTTTCCGCGAAGGACAAGAGCAACCCTGGAAGCAAGACGACCGAGTGCCAGATCCGTGGCATCGATGACAAGCCACTCTTTCTCTACAGTTGCCGCATTGAGGGAAACTGTCTTGTAGCTAAGTGTGTCCACTGTCTTGATTTTTAATGGTTTAACAAAAATAATTGCGATCCCTACACAATATAGGGGTCGCAAAGGTAAGAATATTTTTTGGTTTAATCAAAAGAATTCGATTCTGAAGGGAATTTAGTACCTTTGCAGACCCAAACCGAAATGACATGATTATCGGAAACATAGACCTTGGAGACAAGCCTGTGCTGCTCGCTCCGATGGAAGATGTGACAGACGCTTCCTTCCGGGGAATATGCCGGGAGCAGGGCGCCGACATGGTCTTCACTGAGTTCATCCCGTCCGAGGGACTTGTCCGCGACGCGCGCAAGGCTTACGCCAAGCTGCTCACGTCCGACGCCGAGGCGCCCGTGGGCATCCAGATCTACGGAAGCGACCCGGATGCGATGGTGCGCGCCGCACAGATGGCGGACCGCGCCGACGAGATCGTGGGAGGTCACGGATGCGACGTCATCGACATCAATTTCGGCTGTCCCGTCAGCAAGATAGCCGGCCGCGGAGCCGGTTCGGGGATGATGAGGGAACCGGACAAGATGGTCATGATCACGAAGATGATAGTCGAGGCCGTCGGGAAGCCGGTCACCGTCAAGACAAGACTGGGCTGGGACGACCAGAGCAAGATCATCGTAGAGCTCGCCGAGCGTCTCCAGGACACCGGCATCAAGGCTCTGACCATCCACGGAAGGACCAGGTGCCAGATGTACAAGGGTGAGGCCGACTGGACCCTGATCGGGAAGATCAAGGAGAACCCGAGGATGCATATTCCTATAATAGGCAACGGTGACATCTGCTCCGCCGCGAAGGCGGCCGAGGCCTTCGACCGCTACGGTGTGGACGGCATCATGGTCGGCAGGGCTTCGTTCGGGCGTCCGTGGATATTCAAGGAGATCAGGCATTTCCTCAGCACGGGGGAAGAACTGCCGCCTCCGTCGGTCACGGAAAGGGTCGCCCTGGCGAAGAGGCACCTCCGGCTGTCGCTCGACCTCAAGGGGGACAAGACGGGGGTATTGGAGATGCGGAGGCATCTGTCCTGCTATTTCAAGGGTCTCCCCGAGTTCAAGGAGACCAGAATGAGACTCGTCACGGAGAACTCTCCGGAGGGGGTTTTCTCAATTCTCGACGAGATTGGAGAAAAATGGGGCGGGACCCCCATTTCGTCGAGCGAAAGCGTGTACGGCTTGTGATTTTTCGCTATCTTTGTGAACATGATTGACAAGATCATTCTCTTTCCATACTACCTTGCCCTCAAGATCCGCCACGCTCTCTACGACCGCGGGATAAGGAAAGTCAGCACTTGCGAAGTGCCGACCATCTGCATCGGCAACGTGACCGCCGGCGGCACAGGCAAGACCCCTCACACCGAGATGATCCTGCGCTCCCTCCTCCGCAGTGACGACTGGGCCTACAGGAACATAGCAGTCCTTTCCAGAGGCCACAAGCGCTGCAGCAGAGGTTTCCAGATCGTCGAGACCGACGGCACGGTCAATGAATATGGCGACGAACCCCTGCAGATCAAGAAGAAGTACCCTCCGGTCACCGTTGCGGTGGACAGGGACAGGGTCCAGGGATGCGGATTCCTCTGCCATCCGGACAGGATCCGGACAGACAAGAAGGCCCGCAGGTGCGTTGTCAAGGATTTCCCGCCGTCGGACATCATCGTGCTCGACGACGCGTTCCAGTACCGCTCACTGAGCTATTCACTGACAATACTTCTGGTGGACTTCTCACGTCCGACCAACCAGGACAGGCTCCTTCCGTTCGGCAGGCTGCGCGACCTGCCGGAGAGGATGGTCAAGGCAGACATGCTGATCGTGTCCAAATGCCCTCACTACCTTTCTGACGAGGACAGGGTCCAGTGGGCAGAGGATTTCGGCATCAAGGGCTACGACACCAGGACCTGCCACGGGACCGACAAGGAAGGGAAAGAGAAGCTCCTCCTTTTCACTGCCATCAACTACCAGCACCTGGTCCCTGTCTATGAGGAAGCCGACCCGAGGTTCGCATATTCACAGAAGCTCGTCCTCTTCACGGGCATCGCTAAGGACACGCCGCTCAAGATGTATCTCAGCGACGAGCACCAGATAATCAAGAGGTTCAAGTTCCCGGACCACCACAACTACACCGCGGCCGACATCCGCAAGATCATGAGAGTGGTGGACAGCAATCCGACAGCCGTCGTCGTGACCACTGAAAAAGACTGTCAGAGAGTTCTGGACATGGGAAATCTTCCAGCAAGGCTGAAGCAGCGCCTCTTCCAGGTCCCTATCGAGGTGGATTTCCTCACAGACCACGAGCGCAATCTCTTCGAGGACGCTCTGATGCGGGCTCTCCACGGCTACACCCGCGACCGCTCCGCCTATTCCGACACCATCTGGTAGCTTCTGAACACAAGTACAAAATCCACCGGGAAGAATCTCACGACTCTTCCCGGCGGCCTATATTGTTCAATCATTATGAAAAAGTAAATCTAAGCTGCAGTATCAATAGCGATAACCGTGCCAAATTCGCTTTTCCGTAAGAAATCTTAGAAAGTGTAGCTGAGACCGAACATCATGGACCCGCCAAGCACCTCAGAAGCAAGGAGATAGGCAGCATTAAGCCTGATTCCCTCGAAATTGAGGCCAAGACCGGCTGAAGCGTAGGTCGGGATGGCCTTGGCACTGTCGCCATAGTGGAAACCGGCCCTGAGGGAGACGATCTCTTCGATGGTATATTCAGCGCCCACTCCGGCCATCAGACCGCCGCTGAAAAGATAGTCGACCTGAGCGGAAGCCTTGAGGCTCTCGAACGCATAGGAAGCGCCCACACGGCCGACAGCCGGAAGAGAATAGCTGCTCTCTCCGCCATAGCTGACCTTGCCGCCAAGATTGGCCACAGCAGCACCGAACTGGAATCCTTCGTTTGAATATGCAAGGCTGACATCAGCCGCAACGCTGGATGCGCTGGCCTCCTCCGCAATGGAAGATGACGCATACTTTGCATCGAGACCCAGAGCGAGGAAATCGCCCAGCTTGCAGGAGAGGCCGAGGCCGACCGCCATCTCTGAAGGCTTGAAGGTGCCCATCGTACGTCCGTCAGCGTTGGTTATCGAATATTCAGGCTGTCCGAAGTTCTTGAAACTGGCTCCGATGGCGAGTTTCTCGCCAAGCTTGGCAAAACCGGCGGCAGAGATGACGCCCTCCTTGAAAGCCTTCGGCTGCCACATCCCATACCCGACCTCAGCGGCGAACTGAAGTTCGGAAAGTGAGGACGCCGCCATGTTGTTGTCAAGCGCATAGGCATTGGCGCCGCGGGCGACACCGGTTCCGGCCACAGCGGCGGATTCCGGGTCAGGATTGATGTTGAGGAACTGCATCGTCTGGGCCTGGGCGGTCTGGCCCAGGACACACAGAGCGGCAATGATTATCGTAATGTTCTTTTTCATACTATTCCTAGAGTTTGACAACGGTCTTGGTCGTCTTGGTTCCATTATAGTCAAGCACAACTGTGTAGGATCCGGCAGGGAGTGACTTCACGTCCACCTTGGCAGGAGAGAACGGAGTGATCTCGAGTTCCTTGTCGTAGACTGAAGCGCCCATCGTATTGACGAGCTTCAGGGATGCGGTGGCATTCTCGCTGGTGCGCACATAGAGGAAGTCGGAAACCGGATTAGGGTAGATGTCGACAGGCTCGCTGCCGTCACGGACAAGGACCTTGAAGCTCTGTGAGGCGCTCGCTCCCTTGGCATCCTTGACGGTCACGGTCACGTTCGCATAGCCGTAGCCCATCGCCGTCAGATAGATTATGCCCTTGGAGTAGTTGACATTCATCACGGCCTCGTTGTCATTGACGATCTCGTAGCTAAGAGGTTCGCCGTCCTCGTCGGTGAAATACTGTTCGGCGTTGAGCTGGAGGTCAGCCGACTTGGAACTGAAGATCTGGTCAGGAATCTGGCCGACGACCTTAGGGGCGACGTTGTCAAGGATTGTGTAGGTGAAATCCTTGGTGGTGGAAAGCCCGTAGACATCGGTCACGACAAAGGATGACTTGTAGGTGCCGGGCGCACCCTTGATACCCTCGATCCTGATCTTCGGCTTGTCCATCACAAGAGTGTCGAGAGTCTCGGCCTCAGATGCCTTGTTGAGCGCCAAGGAGACGAAATGATCATCAGGTTCAGAGACGGAATAATTAATGTATGCCGTCTGGAAAGTCTTGAGGGTCAAATTCGTAGGGTCAGATGTCTCAACGACCGGAGCATGATTTTCGCCTGTCATCACAGATTTGAGTTCCGAGAGAGGAGACTTGTTGCCGGCGAGGTCGCAAGCGACCGCGGCGAAATAGTACTTGGTCCTGAAATCCAGTCCTGTGATTTTGCCGGTGACAGTCTTTCCGACCTTGGTGTCATTGACATAGAATGAGGAGAACTGAAGGCCTTCAGTAGAGGAGAACGTTTTCGTACTGTAGTAGACAAGGATGGAGCTCGGCTTACCGTCATCCGCGTCGGAAGGAACCACAGCAGAGATGTTGACCGTGTTGGATGAAGGCTGCTCAACTGTGAAACCGGTCACCTTTTCAGGGGCTTCTCCTCCGGAACCGGCGATGGCCCTGTAGGCGTTGACCAGACCGGTGCCGAGATAATAGTTGCGGTTGTAGGCCGAGATGTCAGTCGTATTATTCACGAGAAGATCTCTCAGGGCAGTGTTGGAGAAGCCCGGGCCGCCCTTCTTGGAAAGGACGAGAGCCGCAACACCTGAGACATGAGGGCAGGCCATGGATGTTCCCTGCATCTTGCCGTAGGAGTTGCCCGGAAGGGTGCTGTAGACCTGGCATCCTTTCTTGGCGTCTCCACCCGGAGCGGCGATGTGGGTCCAGTCACCGTAGTTGGAATAGTAAGCCCTGACGTAGTCCGGTCCGACCGAGGAGACGATAAGCATCTTCTCATAGCTGACTCCGTACGGAGCAGAAGAGTCATCGTTGCCGGCGGCGAAGACGACAAGACCACCGGCCATAGGGCCGACCTGCTTGCCGCTTGCGTCAAAACCCGCATATTTGATGAAATAGTCCACGGCGGCCTTCAGAGAAGCCGGTGTCTCGCAAGGCTTGGTCAAGCCCCAGCTGTTCTGCGAGATGACTGCACCATGGTCAGCGCCCCACTTGATGGCCTGTTCTCCGGAACCGCCCTTGCCGTCCTCTGAGAAGATCTGACAGGACATGAGCCTGACGCCCTTCTCGCCTGCTGCTGCGTCACCGCCGGCGATTCCGCAGACACCGATGCCGTTGTTGTTCACTGCGGCGATCGTGCCGGCCACATGGGTGCCGTGGCTGTGCGGAGTCAGAGCATAGTTGTTAGTGCAGAAGTTAAAGCCGCAGCGCCTCTCGTCCTCAGGATCGTGCCACATGTTGCCGGCAAGGTCCTCATGGTTGTAGTCGATGCCGCCGTCAACAACGCTGACGACCACATCAGGATTGCCCGTCGTGTAGGACTTCCAGACTGGCACGACATTGACGTCGCAGCCGCTCTGCGCCGCATTGGCGAAAGATCCGTCATTGTAGTAGTGCCACTGCTTAGGGAAGTCAGGGTCATTGAATATGTTCGATGCTGCTGACGGTGCTGCGGAAGGTGCAGCAACCGGTTCGTCATCCTCGACCACCTGCGGATCGCCCACGATACGGATCACCGGAACAGGGTCCACGATGGCGATTCCAGGGATGGAAGCCAGGTCTCCGGAAGCCCTTGTGATGCTGCGGTTCTCATCGAAGCGGATCGTGTACCAGAGGTGCAGACCCTCGGCGCGGGTACGGGCCTCGAACTCGCCGGCATCAGGGAACAGACGCTCCATGGTGACGATTCCAAGATCTTCAACGGTAGCGCCCATTGACCTGACGGACTTGACATCGACGCGGCCGGCCTCATCTGTGGCGGCCTCGACCTGGGCTGCGAAAGCAGGGGTTATCTTGACATTGATTATTCCGAGCTGGAGATATTCTTCAGGAGTACCGGCGTTGTTGACCTGCACTTCAACCTGCTCGGAAAGCATTTCCAAAGGCTGCTCGGCATTCTTCTGGCACGCTACGGGGAGGATGGCCAGGGCCGCTGCAGTGAAGATGAGAGAATGTTTCTTCATGATTATTTCTTACAGATGAAATCTAAAAGGGTGACAAGGCTCTGAGGATCGTTCCACTTGATCTTGTTGGACTTGAGCCAGGCCTTGAATTCGCCTGCACGGGATGAGCCGATGACAGTCTCGATATCTTTCTTGTTGGCCGGGACCGGGCCGTCTGGAGTTACCAGGTAATACTTCGTCACCAGATCGACGGTCTCACCGTTCTGCCTGTTGTTCCAGAGTTCCATGTGGTTCTGGTTGACAGCCCCGGCGATGTCGATGGAAGTCACTTTCTGAGTGGAGGAATTGGTGGTGGAAGTCCCGTAGGCTCCGCCCTTGTCGCTGAGTTTCTGGAAGTCGCCCAGGATCGAAGCCGCAACTAATCCGCGGTCCTCGCTGGCCACGACCTTCATCATGGAACCGCTGACGCACATGTACTTCTCCTCACCGACCTCCAGGACAAGGACGTCCTTGAGGACGGCTTCCCTGACGACGCCCTTGTCGTCGATGAAATGAAGACTGCCCTTCTGGGTGTGGATGTTGACTTTCTGAATTACTTTCTGGCCGCCGGCCATGTAGATGGTGCCCTCGGTGAACTCAGGATAGAGGTAAGGCCACATCGTAGAGCAAGTCTTCGGCTGGGCGATTGCGACCACTGAGCAGAACAGAGCCGCAATTGAAAGGATGATGTTTTTCATGATATTCATAGATTTGAATTATTCTTTGATGCATCTGATGGCATAGCCGTCAGCCCTTGCTCCGTTGCTGCTGGCTGAGGCGGTCACAGAATACTTGTCGAAAACGCCGTAGTCGTAGATTCCGAATGCGAACGCCATTCCCATGTACGAATCCGAACCATCGCTGTTGAGTCCCGGAGCGTTCGTCCAGTAGTTGCCCCAGTAGCCGACCATGCTGCCCATAAGCATCGCATAGTTGCCGTCATAGCGGCTGGTGGCAGGGAAGAATGAATATGTACCGTCGGTCGTGTTGGTGTAGATCCACCAGCCGTCGGTCCAGTCCTTCATGTTGAGAAGACCGTCCTGATTGATGTCGTAACCGGCGAAGTAGGCCTCGCCGCCAAGATTGTACCAGCCGAGGACGCCCTCGGATTCGCCCTGAGCCCAGACCATGCTGCCCAGAGAAGTCATGTGCTGGTACACCTGGACATGAGGCACACGGTAGCCGACAGGGCATGGGTCGTAGTATGTCTTGGAGCCCTTGTTAGGATAGGTTTCCTTGTTCCTGACAGAGCCCTGAGGATTGCCCCAGAGAGCCAGATTGCTTTCGGACGGCGTGAGCCAGTCCCTGCAGCTGGCTTTCTGCGAATTGTTGCTGATGCAGACAGTAGGATTGGCGATGGAGAACGCAATGGAATTGTCCCTTGTGTTGTACATGCTGGTGCTGTTGATGTCCACCACCTTTCCGTCGATGTCATAGACAGGGACATTGTCGATAGAGGTGTTGCCACCGTCCATCAGCTCCGACCCAGGGAACGGATCCTTGCGGCCCCACTGGTAGAGAAGTCCGTAGCAGCCGACGACTGTGTGGTCGTCAGTGACAGCGCCGAGGTTGATGTTCTGGAAATACGAACCGTCCTCGACCTTGACATCCTTGAGCTCGACCTCAGGACGCCAGATGTGCCAGCTCCAGATGATCTTGCCCGATGCATCAAGCGCCGCAATCAGAGCATTGCCGGCCTTCTTGCCTGCCTCAAAATGAATTTCGCCACCGTCCAGAGAGACGGAATTTATGACGCCCACCGAGGTCTGCCAAACAAGCTTCGCCTTGGACGGATTCAATGCTGACGGAGCCTTCAGGCCCTCGACGGTCTTGCCGTTGCCGCGGACAGTAGCCTTGAAGGAATATGGTCCCTTATGGGTTATGACATAGCAGTTCGAAGTTGCCTTCTCGCTGAGGTCTGTGTTCTCATATTGGATGTCAGCCTCCGCCTGGACGATCTTGAAGGAGGTCTGCATCATATAGTTCTCCTTGTCCGGAGCATAGACTGTCACATCGACGCTGCGTTCGACCTCGACCATGTTCTGACTGATCTCGAAGTCGATGGAACTGGCGGAGGAAGTCGCCTTGATCCAGTCCTGCTCGGCCATTTCGAAGACCCACGAGTCCATGTTTGTGAGCACGTTGACGGACAGTTTCTGGGCTTTGTCAGAGAGTGCCACTGTCTTTTCTGCATCCACTTCCAGCTGCGGCTCGAAGATCAGGGCGGCCTGAGTCAGAGAGAATGATGCAGACGCATCCCCAGCCTTGAGGTTGACTGTGGTCGTGCGAGGGTCGTACTGTTCGTTAGGCTCGACGGTAAGCTTGAGGCCGCTCCCGTTCTTCTCGCCCTTGACCCATGTGTCCTTTATCTCGAAAGTCCAGTCGGACTTGTTGCTGGTCACCGTAACGGAGACCTGTTCGCCGGCAGCCGCGGCGTAATACTCGGATTTTTCGACGCTGATGGTCGGAAGCGGCTCCTCGGTCCCCTTGCACGAAGCGAGACAAGATGCCACAATTGCGATGATGAATCCTATTCTGAATTTCATAAGTGTTGATTTATCTACAAGGATTCAAATATAATAAAAAAACGGCACCTTCCATAGAAGATGCCGTTCTTTTGATGTTCAGACAGGATTATTTGACAATCTGCCTTGCGAATGTCCTGCGTGAAGCGCTCTGGTACATTCTCACAGGATACTTGCTGTTGAATGATGTAAGAGCTGCTGCAGCAGGGGTGACATTGGTTAACTCCGGAACAAACACATTGTAGTCATTTCCAAGATAGTCTTCATCCGCATTGATGTCCTCGAACTTGCCGCTGGCCGGCATCGCATAGGCTTCATAATAGTAGCCGAGATAGTCATTGGCATCGGTGAACTCACCGCTCTTTGTCATGTAGAGGACAAGAGGATTACCCTCTCCCTTAACCGAACTGTAGTATCCGATTGTGTAGAAATCAAAGGCAACGCCACCCTGTTCAAAGATTGCGAGAGGAGTAAAATCGACAGGCATCGTGAACTCTCCCTTGTCTCCGTCGAAGTCAGCGTAGATCTTCAGACCGTCGAAGCCATAATAGGAAGTCACCATCACATTGCCCTTCTCCTTGTCATCGCTCTCAGCGATTGTGAATGTCCAAGGGGTCTCATCATATTCCTCACCGTAAGCGCTTAAACCAGAAACCTGATAGGTTCCAATGACGTCCTTCGTGGTGAAACCATAGGAATAGAGGAATGGTCCGATGACGAATTCAGCGTTCTTGTTACCATAGATGTCGGTAAGGAATGCAGGGATGGTGATGGTGACCACAGAGCCTCTTGCCGGGTTAGGACGACCGGTCATGGCCTCACCTGCGTTAGGGTAGGTAAGAGCGCAGTTGTAGTTGCCGTTCCAGCCGTAGCCATAGTCCGGATAACCTCCGTAAATGTCGTAGGTCTCCTTGAGGCTGTGCCCTTCTTCCTCTGTCTCATAGGTGATGGAGCCCTTTGCCTTGTAGTCGAAGTTGTAGACAACGACATCCTCAGGGACGGACATCCAGATAGCCTCTGCCATGTTGCTTACCACTGTAACAGGAGTGCCGCCATAGATATCAAGCTTGAAAGGAGCGGTGGCCTTGCGTCCGGTAATCCCGTAAGATGAAAGCTTTCCATCGACATCACCGTAACCGCTCTCGACTGCAGGGCACTTGTTGCCGACTGCATCGACGAACGCACCTTCTGCGATGTTGACAGCGTAGTAGGCGCCGTTAGGCATAGAACCGCAGTCAATCGTGGCCTTTGAACCGCTGACTGAGACTTTCACATCCTCAACTTTTCCCTGAGGGACGTTGTTGTGAATGCCGTCTGAGTTGACAGCGTAATAGTCGACAGTCACGCCCTTGCCGGAGTAGGTGACAGCTTCTGAGAAAGGAAGCGTAACCTTCGTGCCGGTGATGTCAGGATCTTCTGAAATGCCTGGGCAAGCGGTGTCAGAGGTGCGGACAGTCGTGGAAGTGACTTCTCCGATGCAACCGAGCTTGCTGGCCGCCACAGCATAGACTGTGTAGGAAGCGTTCATGTCAAGATCGGTGTAGGTAAGGGTGAGAGTCTGCTTTTCAGCAGCATTGGCAGTACCCTTTGCCATTGAACCGGAGAGACCAAGTTTGAAGACAGATGTAGGATTGACCTCCTGTACATCGCCCTTCTTGACAGCATAGGAGTAGAAACCAGTCCCTGAAGCAGGGGTGATGGTCACGGTGAAGCCCTGGTCTGCGACGTTGTCGACCGTGATGGCCGGAGTAGCAACAGTGTCAGGGGCCAGATTGGTCTCAGGCTCGAACTTTGCACAACCGACCGCTGCAAGCGCTGCGGCTGTGAGTATGATGAAACATTTTTTCATAATCATTCAGCTTTTATTTTTTGACCAATGTGAGAGGTCCGCGGTCGATGGTGTTGGTGTAGAGTTTCTTGGACTCGCATGATATGAAGCCGATGTTGTCAGGGCACGTCCAGACACCAGGTTCAACCTGAGTGAGAACAATCTCGGAATCAACATAGTAATAGATACCGTCCTCCCAGGTGATGAGCATGAAGAAGTCCGTCGGAGTAGTATCATAGGAAGTTGCCTTCTGGCCGGCGGCGACAGTGATGGTCTTAAGGTCTTCAGAGACAGAACCGGTCATGTCGAACTTCTGGGATCCGGCGCAGAAGTTGATCAGTGCGTCGATGTGGACGACGGTGACATCGTCAGGATCCTTGGTGATGTTGCAGGTCCAGGTCTGGGCGGCCTTTCCGTAGCTCATGTCGGTAGCCGTGTAGGAACCGAGGATTGAAGCGAGAGGGTGGTCATTGTCCGTGATGTAGATCTCGCAGGTCTTGTTCATACCAAGATTGACAGAGCCGGCGCTCTTGAGCTCGACGGTGAACTTGAGGTCACCGGTGTACTCGCCAGGACGGTTGATAATCTTGATCTTGATGTTCTGGGTACGGTTGTCAGCATTGAATTTCAGAGTGGCCGTACCGTCGACAAGTTCGAAATCGGTGCCCGCCTTTGCCGTGCCGTCAACGGTAGCATAGGAGACGTTCTCCTCGATACCCTTGAGAGATGCGAGTGTGACAGGGATGGTGATCTCTCCACAATCTTCAGACACAGAGATGGAAGCTGTTCCGACTTCAACGAAAGCATTGGCATCGTCAAAGGTAGGTGCGGCGTTGAAGTCATCGCAAGATGCAACAGCCAGACCAAGGGCGACAATACCGAAAATATATGTCAGTTTTTTCATTTCAGTCTTAAATTAATCGTTGTAACCAGGATTCTGGACGAGATTTGCATCAACGTCGGTCTGAGACTTAGGGATAGGAAGAGCCCAGAACTTTGAATCAGCAGGGACGGTGCGCTTGAGAACGGCGTCCTCGTAGTTGATCGAACCGCCTGTACGGGCGAGATCGAACCAGTAGTGGCCTTCGAAATTGAGTTCCATGCGGCGCTCCTTGAGGATGAGGTCGACACCGACTGCACCGAGAGTGCTTGCTCCGCGGTTCTTTCTGATGGTGTTGATATCCTGGAGAGCGGTGACACCTGATATCTGTGCACCGTTGGCGATAGCCTCTGCACGGTTGAGGTACATTTCGGAAAGTCTGATGACGATGGTGTTGCTGACGTCAGGAGTTGAGGTTACGTTACCCTCACCCTTGCCGTAGTACTTCATTGTCCACATCTGGCCGCCTGAAGCCTCGTCCTTGTCTGTGCAGAAGAGGACCTTGCCGTCGTCGGTTCCGCGGACACCGGTGGTGCCTCTGACGTCACCGCTTTCGAAAAGATTGACGATGTCGGCTGTGGCTGCGCAGTCTGCATAGCCGAGAGGATTGGTCATGTGTGAAGGACCTTCCCAGTAGGCGTCATAGTCATTGGCCTGCTTGCCGTAGACCTCGAAGATGACCTCACCGCCATCGGAAGCGACATCCTTGCCCCATACTGAAGGATATTCAGCAGCTGTCCAGAGCTTGTAGTCACCGCAATCAATGACCTTGGTGGCATAGTCGGCAGCCTTCTGGTACTCCTTGTTGTAGAGATAGACACGGCTGAGGAGAGCACGGACGGCATTCTTGGTGAAGGTGGCCTTCTCATCGGCCACATCACCCCTCACATAGTCGTCAGCCATCAGTTTCTCAGCATCGAGAAGGTCGGTGATAATCTGGTTGAAGCTTTCTGCGACAGTGTTGCGCGCAGGCATGTCGGTAGGCAGTTGAGGAGTGGTGATCACAGGGACACCGAGTTCCTGGGCTGTCTTGCCGTCAGTGCGGCAATAGGTGCGGAGAACGTCGAAATGAGCGAAAGCGCGGAGAGCGAGAGCCTCGCCCTTGAGGTTGTTGAGGTCGTCTTCAGTAACGAAGCTGGACATAAGGTTCTCCTCGTTGCCCTCAATGGCGTTGAGCACATTGTTGACTGCGGAGATGACATAATAGGCTGAGCCCCAGATACCTTCGGTTGAAGAAGGATCGTAGGTCATCTTGTAGGCTGTAGTGAGACGGCCGGAAGTGAATGAACTGTTGACCGGGTTCATCGCATTGCCGGAACGGAGCTCTGAATTGAGTACGAAGTTGGCACCGTACCATGAGACGTCCACGAGAGGTCCGTAGGCACCGGCAACTGACTTGTTGAGTCCGTTGAAGTCGGACAGCGTGAGCTCGGTGCTCTGGCTCATGATAGGCTCCTCGACAAGGAAGTCCTTGCAGGAAGAGAAAGCCACGACTGCCGCGAGAGCGAATACTATATACTTTTTCATGTTCATATCCTTTTTAAGGTTAGAAAGTAAGCTCTATACCACCGACAAATGACTCTGTGTGAGGACAGATACCGAATCCCATCCCTTCCTCACCTCTTCCTGGTTCGTAGCCGCCCACACTGTTGGAGGTGTAGGGGTTGAGA
>JAKSJH010000035.1 GCA_024398315.1 Bacteroidales bacterium | reverse complement strand
CGTCGCTTTCCTCAACCACATTGAAGATCTGGTTGTAAGCTATCTCCACATCGTTGCCTTCGATTCTCAGAGCAGAGGACGATGACCACTGGAATCTGTTGTGGGAGATTTCGAGACCGTCTCCGGTGAAATGGACGGCCGGCTGGTAAGTTCTCTTGAAGAGTGAGAAACGCTGGATCACATTGTCGCTGATCACGAATCCGCTCGGCTCAAGGGTCTTCCGGTCACCGCCCTTGGCGATGATTCCGCAGAAGCCAAGTTCCTCGATCAGATTGCCGAGAACCTTGTGGCCGCGGCCGCCGTCGATGCTGATGGCAGAGCCGCCGATGTCCTGGATGTGGCAGTTCTCAACCGTGACACTCTCGCCGCCTTTGATTGCAATCGCATTCTTCCGGACACCGCGGACCGTCACGCCACGGAGAGTCACGTTGCGGCAATCGTTGAATACGAACACGTTGTCTTCTGAATATTCAGAAAGTCTCGCAGGGTTCTTCCTGAGCGGAAGGTCCCCGGACGGAATCCAGTAGACAAGGGAATCAGCCCTGTGGATGTAGTACTCTTCTTCAGCGTCCAGCTCGCAGAGGAGGTTGAATCCGTAGAAGCGGCAACTGTCGCGGTAGCCGTAGACATGGAGAGGTTTCCTGAATTGGATTGTCCGGGCTACGGTGTCTATCTTCTCAGGCCTCATGCTGTTGTCCTCGCACCAGTCCCAGTACCAGTAGCCGTGGAAACGGGGATCATCCTCTTCGCACCACTGGGAGATGCGGTCGTCGACATATTCAATCAGTCCGTCGTGAGTTCCGTGGACATGAATCCATGTGTCCCCCACGTCTTTTGTGCCGAGGGCCAGTCCGGCCTTGGTGAAGCCCTTGTCCGGCCAGCGGGCGACGTTCTGTCGGCGTCCTGCGGCATACATGTCGATTCTGTTGTCCGCACCTATGACATCGCCCAGGTCCCTGAAGCCACGCAGGTCAGCGACCAGGGTCCCGGAAGGCATCCCCGGCCTGCGGGCCTTGCGCCACTTGCGGATGTCCCGGTCGCCCTTGAGCAGCACCTCCTTGCCGGATTCGCCCTCGATGACGACATCCCGCAGACCGTCCAGACGGACAGGTTCCGTAAGCAGGTAAGTCCCTCCTTTGAGAGTGATCCTGACCGGAGAGCCGGACGCGGATGCTGATGCGGCCGCCTCGTCGATGCGTGCCTGTATGTCAGCCGAGGTCCCCACCACCTTCGGGTCATGGCCGCCAGAAACGCCGGCCAGGCCGAGTGAAGACACCAGAAGTATTGTAAGAATATGTCCCATGTCACAAAAATAACTAAAAGTGAGCATATGTCCTCTTCTGTTACAATGAATTCCAATCTATTTTACCAGAGGTTTATTCCTCAATACTATTACCTCAAGAAAACCCCATTATTCCGTCTCATTATTTATGCATATTTATACAAATATTCTAAAATAACGTTAAATAGTGCACAATTCTTTGTAAAATAGAAGTAATATTAATATCTTTACAATGTTGCAACTCAGTGTGTTCCTCGTGTAACCATATAGTAGCCCACGGGGGGGGTAATACACTGAAATTTAATTAGTTATGAGCCAACACCTCCTTTGCTCACAAAACAACAAAAGGATTATGAATAGATTTTCTTTATTTATTCTTGGTTGTCTGGCCGTATCCATTTTCACAATTTCTTGTTCTTCAAATTCCAGTGAGGAAGTAAACACAGACCCATTTGAGTCGCTTGAATCCGAATTAGAGGCATACAGTGCCTCCTTTGTTACTCAAGAGACAAAAGGTCCATTTTGGAAAACTTTAGGAAATGTCGTGATGGCTGATGCTCTTGGAGCAGCCGTAGGTAGCGCTATGGGCCCTGGCGCTGGAGTTTATCTCGGCGCTGTATCTTCTTTCACTTGCCTTGCCGTAAATGTAATTATTGATGCGATAGAGTCCAATTCTACGAATTTACAGGATTACTACCAATCAGGCACCTATTTAAATGAAGACTCTCCTTCAGCCGATAAGTATGATTCAATCGGTATCGTTCACAACAGAATCATTACAAAGTTATTAGACAATAACAATATTCAGTCTATTACAGAAGCAGAAATTGAGACTCTCGTGTCAAATGCTGTCAAAGATGAAGGCTATGATGTTCCTGTTGTAAAAGGGAAAGACATCGACTTTGTAAAATCTTTATCAAAAATGTCTTCCTCTGAAGAAATGATAACCGCAGTTGAAGATTCATATCCAATAATGAAAGAAGAACTTAAAATAGTAAAAATTTATACAGGCACAATAGCAAATCTTGACGAAGAAAACCTTGAAGATTATAGTGCTGGATTTAAAGATATCGTAGATAAATCCTCCATTGACAGCAACTCAAAGAAGACAGTGAAATCTGCCGTTTCAGTGGCAGGGAACAGTAATGTATTATGGAACAAAGAATTACTAAATTAACAATCGTCATTATTTCCGTTCTGCTTTCCTTAGCAGGTTCTTTCTCTACAGTAGCGCAGGGGCAGCCAAAGCACTTTTATGCCTACGAAGGAATATGCTGTTCTTTCCTGCCGGAAGACCAAGGCTCCATCGGGGTGGATGCATCAATAGGATATAGGTTCAAGAACCTTTCCTTGTTCGTTCCGGTGTCGGTGACAGAGCGATTGTACGCCATGTCAACAACAAAGAACTATGACTTCCAAGGGCTTCTTGGATTGGGACTGTCTGAGAGAATCAGAATTAACAATGACTATAATGTGGAGTTGGTCGCACTCGCACAATCCACTTATCTCCATAAAGAGTGCCTTTTCAAGTATGCCACAGGAAAAGTCGAGGCCCGCTGGGCTAAAAAAAGACGGATAGGATTCCAGACTTTCGGCCTGGGTGTCCAGTACTACAAGATGTATGACGGCAGCCTGGGACAGGACGGAGCAAGCCCTTGCATCTCTGTCGGCTGGCTGTTTTAAAGTCTTCGCTTCTATGTTTGAAAAACCCGGTCTCGACCGGGCTTTTCTTTTATACCCCTGCTCATTATAAAATGATAACACCGGCATTTGATTCGATGGAGAGACGGGGGATCATATTCATATATTTCGTATATTGCAGTCATATTCAAACATCCTCACGTCATGACAAAGATTTCACGCAGAGACTTCCTGAAGAGCAGCGCCCTGGGCGCCACCGCCTTCGTGATCGCGCCGAACACCATTCTGGGCAAGAGCCACGGCCATGTGGCCCCTAGCGACAAGCTCAACATCGCCGGCATCGGAGTCGGAGGAGTCGGCCGCCGCAACATCAACAACATGAAGACCGAGAACATCGTCGCCCTCTGTGACGTTGACTGGAGCTATGCGCTCAAGACCTTCAACGACTATCCTGACGCAAAGTTCTTCAAGGACTGGAGAGTGATGTTCGACAAGATGGGCAACGACATCGACGCCGTCGTAGTCGCCACTCCGGACCACACCCATGCCTGCATAGCAGCGAACGCAATCACCCTCGGCAAGCATGTCTATTGCCAGAAGCCTCTCACCCACTCGGTCTATGAATCCAGGCTGCTGGCCAAGCTTGCGGCGAAGCACAAGGTGGCCACCCAGATGGGCAACCAGGGCAACTCATTCGACTGGTGCCGCCGGGTCGCCGAATGGATTGCGGACGACGCCATCGGAGAAGTGACCGAAGTCCATTGCTGGACGGACCGCCCGATCTGGCCGCAGGGTCTGATGAAACCTGCCGAAGGAGAAAGATGTCCGGACACCCTCTCGTGGGATCTTTTCATCGGTCCTGCCGAGTCGAGGCCTTACCACTCCGCCTACACCCCGTGGAACTGGAGAGGCTGGTACGACTT
This sequence comes from Bacteroidales bacterium, assembly GCA_024398315.1. GTDB lineage: Bacteria > Bacteroidota > Bacteroidia > Bacteroidales > UBA932 > Cryptobacteroides. The sequence goes on along the minus strand of JAKSJH010000035.1, from coordinate 11,528 downwards.
CGGAACAGGAGCCCTCGGAGACATGGCGTGCCACATCATGGACCCGGCCATCTGGGCCCTCGATCTCAAGTACCCTACGAAAGTCATCGCCAGTTCAACGATCAGCAACCTGTATTCACCACCAGAGGCCGAGATGATCACCTACACCTTCCCGGCACGTCCGAAGAAGGGCAAGGTCAACATGCCGGAAGTCAAGGTAATATGGTACGACGGAGGACTTATGCCGCCAAGACCGGAGGAGCTTGAGCCCGGAACGATGATGGGTGACGAGAATGGAGGAATCCTGTTCATCGGCACCAAGGGCAAGATCATGACCGGCTGCTACGGCATGAACCCGACCCTCCTTCCTGTCTCAAGGATGGCTGACTACAAAGAGCCTGCACCGACTTACACCAGAGTTCCCGGCGGTACAGGCGACATCTGGTCCACGGACGCCCACGAGCAGGACTGGATCCGCGCCTGCAAGGAGTCCCCTCGCAACCGCAGGGAATCATCTTCCAACTTCCAGTTCTCAGGTCCGTTCACCGAGATGGTGGACATGGGCGTGATCGCCGTCCGCCTCGCCGGACTGTACGGTCTGCACCGCGAGCTCGAGTGGGATGGCGAGAACATGAGGTTCACCAACATCTCAGACAACGACCGTATCAGGATCGTGACCTACGACGACTTCAAGGTCATCGACGGAGACCCTCGCTTCGACCGCCGCTTCACCGAATTCAACGCCAAGGAAGCCGCTGAGGAATGGATCAAGCACACCTACCACAACGGGTTCACCCTTCCTGAGATGCCGAAATAACGACAAACGAAGGTCATCATGAAAAAATTGACTTTGATTGCATGCTGCCTCCTGGCAATGCTTTCGCTGCATTCCTGCAATGACGGCCCGGCCAAGGCTGAGAAGCTCGGATGGAAGCTCGCCATCCAGTCCTACACTTTCCACACCTTCACCTTCGTGGAAGCAGTGGACAAGTGCAACGAACTTGGCATCAAGTACATGGAGTTGTTCCCCGGCCACAATCTCGGAGGCAGTTGGGGTGATGCCGTGTTCGGGCCCGAACTTGACCCGTCAATCCAGAAGGAAGTCAAGGAATATGCCGGCTCACGGGGCGTCAGGATCGTATCCTCTGGCGTTTACACAGCCCGGACCGCAGAGCAGTGGGAGAGTTTCTTCCGGATGGCCCACAACATGGAAATGGAATATGTGACCGTCGAGCCCGAACCTGAGATGTGGGACCTTGTGGAAGGTCTCTCCAATGAATATGGCATCAAGGTCGCTGTCCACAACCACCCGCAACCTTCCAGTTACTGGCATCCGGACAGTCTTCTCGCCGCGGTCGGCAGCCGGAGCAAGGACATCGGCAGCTGCGCCGACGTAGGCCACTGGAACCGCGAAGGTCTGGACCACCTTGACTGTCTCAGGGAACTGGACGGCCGCCTTATATCCTTCCACATCAAGGACATAGTCGGAGAACCCGACGCCACCGGATGGCGTCACGACTGCATCTGGGGCACAGGTGTCCTCGACTTGCCCGCCATTCTCCAGATAATGAAGGACCAGGGGTTCAAAGGCTACCTCGCCATTGAATACGAATACAACTGGGACAATTCCGTCCCGGACATCCGTCAGAGCATCGACAACTTCAACAAGATGGTCGACCAACTCTGAGAAGCCCAATAGAGTACGTTCGTGATGGACGAAAAAGAAAACCGGCTTCGGAGATGGTCCGGAGCCGGTTTCGTGCGGTAGGTGAGAGTCGAACTCACACGGGCTAACGCCCACTACCCCCTCAAAGTAGCGTGTATACCATTTCACCACTACCGCAAGTATGTCTTCCCGTTGTTCGGGATTGCAAAGGTAGGCATTATTATCTGAAATCCAAAAAAAACCAAAACTTTTTTCATTAAAAAATTCTTATTATCTTTGCACGCTTTCACGAGTTGAAAGCAACAGGTTTTATTACAACAACTTAAAAACAGATTCACAATGGCTGTTAAAATCAGACTTCAGCGCCACGGAAAGAAGAATTTCGCATTCTTCCACATTGTTGTGGCCGACACTCGCGCACCACGCGACGGACGTTTCATCGAGCAGATCGGTTCTTACAACCCGAACACAAACCCTGCAACCATCATCCTCAACTCTGAGAGGGCTCTTGCATGGCTCAAGGTCGGTGCCGAAACCACTCTCGTAACCCGCAGAATCCTCTCTTACGAGGGAGTTCTCCTCAGGAACCACCTTGACGGCGGTGTCGCGAAGGGAGCCCTCACCCAGGAGCAGGCTGATGCAAAGTGGAACGCCTGGAAGGCTCAGAAAGACGCAAAGGTCGCCGCAAAGAAGGAAGGTCTCGTAAAGGCCGCTTCCGACAAGGCGAAGGCTGCTCTCGAGGCCGAGAAGAAGGTCAATGCAGAAAGGGCTGAGGCTATCGCCAAGAAGGCGGAGGAAGCCGCAAAGGCCGCTGAGGAAGCAGCTGCAGCAGCTGCCGCCGAGGCAGAGCAGGCCGCTGAGGCCGCAGAAGCTCCTGCAGAAGCCTAAACAGATGTCCAGGGCAAAGACAGATCTTCTGAGCAGTGCGCGGGTACTGAAGTCCAGCGGTACCGAAGGCGGATTGCTTGTCAGCTTCCGCGACATCTTCCCTGAGGACTTGAAAACCACAGAACCGGTGTTCATCGAATTCGATGGACTGCCGGTTCCTTTTTTCTTCAACTCTTTCGCAAAGAAAGGTTCTAACAGAGCGGTCGTGACTCTGACCGGCATCAAGACCCTGGCCGATGCAGAGGAGGTCGTGGGCAAGGACATATTCGCAAGGCCTGATGCCATTGACGAATATGACGACGGAGACGAGGAACTCACACTTGACGACCTGATCGGCTGGGACCTTCTCGACGAGAACGATGAAAAGATTGGGGAAATAACTGACTATGAGGACATTCCTGGCAATCCGTGCTTGTATGTCAAGACGCAGGACGGGCAGCAGGCCATGCTGCCGTTCCACGAGGACTTGGTCATCGGGATCGATGAGGAGGCGGAATCCGTCAGCATGAGGGTGCCGGATGGGCTGCTATGACGGGATTGCGGGCCGGAGCCCGCAATGACGGAACAGGGCCCGCAATGACGGAACGGGGCCGTCAGAACGGTTGAACCATCAAACTTCCACGAAGCCTATGAACTGGGCCGGGCCGGTCAGCCATACTTCCCTGGCACGGAAGACACCGCCCGAACATTCAGGAACAAATTCCACTTCCAGATCTGCAATAGCAGCTTTCAGGAGATAGTGCACGCTGTCCCCTTCCCTTGATGTGGGCGGGACTCCGGAGTTCCATGCGGCCATTGCGGAAGCAACTATTCCAGTGCCGCACGCCAGAGTCTCATATTCAACGCCCTTTTCGAAAGTTCGTATGCGGAGCGCGGTCCGGTCGGCGGAAGGACAGATCTCGACGAAATTGACATTGGTCCCTGCCGGGACGAAGCGAGGGTCGTGACGCAGTGCGGGGCCTTCGGCAAGGACCGGATAACCGTCAAGGCCGGTGACGAACTTGACCAGATGCCTGGTGCCGGTGTCCAGGAAGAAGGAGTTTTCCTCAGCATAGGACTCGATCCCGGCAACGTCCTTCATCCTGAGCCTGACAGTCCTGGTTCCGAGACCGTCGACAGGAGAGAATTCAGCCTCATGGTCTCCGTCGGAAGCGGAGAACGAGACATGCTCCCCCGGAGCGACGATTCTCTGGTCGGCGGCGAACGCCACAATGCAGCGGCCACCGTTGCCGCACATCATCCCGGAGCTTCCGTCCGGATTGTAGAAGACCATCTGGAAGTCCTTGCCCGGACAGTCCTCAAGGAGCATCAGGCCGTCGGCACCGAAACCGGTGTGGCGGTCACAGAGGTGACGGACCTGGTCGACGGACAGAGAGACACTTCCGTCCCGGTTGTCGGCAATCAGGAAATCGTTGCCTGCTCCGTGGTATTTCTTGAAACGAAACATGGTCGGTGACTATCTTAACAGAGATTCCAGTTCAAGGGATGCGTCGGTCTTCCCGTCCCTGTACTTGACGATGACAGGAGTGTAGAGGCAGATACCCGCATCCTTTCCCGGTCCTTTGGTCATGGGCCTGGTGCCCGAGACGACTACGGCTCCGGCAGGGACCACGGTGCGTCCGTCAGAGGTTCTTGGGACATATTCACCCGTGGTTGCGTCATAGATCGAGGTGCCTCTGGTGAGAATGACACCTGACCCTAGGACTGCGCTCTCTCCTACCACCGTACCCTCGTAGATGCCGCAGTTACCACCGATGAAGGCGTTGTCCTCGATGATAACCGGAAGGGCTCCGGCAGGTTCAAGGACACCTCCGAGCTGGGCGGCGGCGCTCAGGTGGACATTCTTTCCGACCTGGGCGCAGGATCCGACCAGGGCATGGGAGTCGATGAGCGTGCCCTCGTCGACATAGGCTCCTATGTTGACGTAGGCAGGCGGCATCATTATCACCGACGGAGCCAGATAGGCTCCGCAGCGGACCGAGCTGCCGCCCGGGACTATGCGGACCCGGTCTTCCAGACTGAACTTGCGCAGAGGCAGAGTGTCCTTGTCAAAAAAGGAATATTCACCCACGGAGACGTCCTGCAGTCTGCCGGTCCTGAATCCGTCGAGGATGGCCTCCTTTATCCAGGAGTTGACTTTCCACTGTCCGTCCACCTTCTCTGCGACACGGATTCCGCCGGATTCCAGGAGACGGCACACCTCAAAGAAATCCATCATACGCCCAGGTCCTCCAGTGTTTTCTTCATTATCTCCTTGGTCGAAGGAACGGCTTGGGTCAGCGGCATGCGCATCCCGGCGGTGCAGAATCCGAGATATTCAAGGCCAGCCTTGACCGGGATAGGGTTGCTCTCCACGAAGCAGTTCTTGTAGAGAGGAACGAGTTCGAGGTTGAGTTCCATCGCCTTCTTCATGTCTCCTGCCGCGGCCGTCCTGGTCAGCCCGACCATGTGGCGTGGAGCCAGATTGGATGCCACGCTGATCACTCCGTCGGCCCCGCAGGCCATCAGAGGCCAGGTCTGGTCGTCATTGCCGCTCAGTACGGAGAAGCCTTCCGGAGCGCCTTTGATGATGTCCACTATCTGGGCGATGTTGCCGGAAGCTTCCTTGACAGCGATGACATTGGGGATCGATGCGACCCGCAGAGCCGTGGCCGCCGTCATGTTCGTGCCGGTCCTGCCAGGCACGTTGTAGGCGACAATCCCTTTGGAAGTGGATGCTGCCACTGCGGCGAAATATTCATAGATGCCGTCCTGGGTCGGCTTGTTGTAGTAAGGCACGACGATGAGGAAGGCGTCCGGTCCGTACGGTTCCAGCATCCGGATGTTCGCCAGGGTGGCGGAGAGGGAGTTCGTCCCTGCTCCTGCGACGACAGGGCGGTCAGGGCAGAGTTCACGGGCGATGCGGAGGAGCTCGCACTTTTCTTCATCGTCCAGGCAAGGGGTCTCGGCTGTTGAGCCGAGAGGCACCAGGAAATCAATCCCTGCGTCCATCTGCCTGCGGACCAGGGTGCGGTAGGCGTCATAGTCGACACTGCCGTCTTCAGCGAATGGGGTTGCAAGGGCAGTGCCGCAACCTCTCAACAATTTCGTATTCATATTCAGTCCTCCTTGAAGAAAAGTTCCTTGAATTCGTGGACTCCTGCAAGTCCTTCAGTCATTGTGGCGGCGACCACGGCACCTTCTGCGAAACCCTTGCGGGAGAAGGCTTCGTGCTCGATGGTGATCCTGTCGTTTTCTCCTTCGAAACCGACAGTGTGCGTCCCGGCAAGTTCGCCGATCCTGACAGAGGAGATCTCCGTCCGGCCCGGGATGCCTGTCTCAACGGCGGCGGCGAGGGATTTAGCAGTTCCGCTCGGAGCGTCAAGCTTGTGGATGTGGTGCTTCTCGACTATGTAGGGAGAGTAGCCTCCTGCCTTGCCGAGGTACTTCGAGACCAGCTCGACGGCGGCGGTAAGGACATTCACTCCCACCGAGTAGTTGGATGAATATATCATCGGGGTCCCGCATTCCTCAAAGAAGGCGACGACCTCGTCCTTTATGTCGTTCCAGCCTGTGGTCCCGACCACGACAGCCTTGAACTTCCTCGCAAGGGCCTTGTAGTTGGCCCTGAATGCGTCAGGACAGGTGAAATCGATGCAGACGCTTTCATTGGCGATGTCGTCATCGAAGTTGACGATGTCCTCGCTGGCGCCCGCGCACGGAATCCCCCGCGACTTGAGGACACTCTCTATCATGTGTCCCATCCGGCCGTAGCCGGAAATCACGACCTGTACCATTATCTGTTGAATATGTAGTCGTGGATGGTCGAAAGAGTGACTGCGAGGCGGTCTCTGTCGATGACGAAGTTCTCGCTCAGCATGTCGGCGCTGACGTTGGCGATGTAGACCTTGCCGGAAGCCTCGATGATGCGGTCGCCCAGACCTTCGAGACCGACAATGTTGCGACCCACCACGGAAATCATCGACTTGTCACGGTAGACGGTGACCTCAGCCCACTTCTCCATTGCTGCAAGAGCGGCTTCAAGACCGTCAGTATCTTCCGGAATCACCAGATAGACAGAAGATTCCGTCGCCTTGGCCAAAGTAACGGGGACCAGGTTGGAGTACAGAGGAGCGAACACCCGGGCAAGCATGCCGGTGATGCCTTCCATCTTCGGGGAGTGGACCTTGATGAAAACGACGTTCTCCCTGCAGGCCACGGATTTTGGACCGTCAGGGGATTCCTCGCCACGAAGGACGGTGGATCCTGCGCAGGCTGGATTCTTGGAATTGAGAACCATGATAGGGATGTTCCTGTTCCTGGCCGGTTCTATGGTCAGAGGATGGAGGACCCTCGCGCCCATCGCCGCCATCTCGGCAGCCTCTTCGTAGGAGAGGCACTCTATCCTCCTGGTGGAGTCAAGAGCGCGCGGGTCGGTCGACCGGATACCGTCCACGTCCGTCCATATTTCGACTCTCTTGGCGCCGAGAGCCATTCCGAATATGGCGGCGGAGTAGTCGGATCCTTCGAAACCGAGGACAGTGGTGCTTCCGTCCGACGCCGACGCGACGAACCCCTGGGTCAGGACAAGGTCGAATCCCTTGGTTTCCATGCCGAAGACTCTCTTGACATTGGCCTCGGTCACGACCAGGTCAGGTCTGGCGTTCAGGTAATTGTTGTCAGTGGTGATCATCCTGCGGGCGTCAAGCCACTGGCAGGATATTCCCTGCGCATTGAACGCATAGGCTATTATGGTGGAGGAGAGGAGCTCTCCGGTAGAGATGATCCTGGCCTCGCTGCGAGGGGAAAGTTCTCCGATCTGGCACACGCCGCCTGCGAATGTCTCAAGACCGGCTATGCGTGACTCGAGGTCGCCGAGACATTTCTCGAGAAGGAGCGGGGAATCCTTCAGAAGAGCCTTGGCGAGGTCGAAATGTCTCTGGCGCAGGCTGGCGAGCGACTCCTTGACGACATCCTCCTGCTGAGCCTCCGCCGCTTCAGCGATGGAGCAGAGCAGCTTGGTCACCTTGGAAAGTGCGGAGACCACCACCAGAGGCTTTTCCGGAAGTCTGTTCTTGACGATGGAGATGACCCTTCCGATAGCCTCTTCATCCTGGACGGACGTACCGCCGAATTTCATCACAATCATTGTATGTTCGTTTTATAGTGAATTAGAAGCTGTTTTGACAAAACTGCTTCTTAGCTTTCTTGAATATGAGGATGTCCTGCTCCACGGCCCTGAGGAGGTCCGACAGGAGGACATATTCATTGTCAGTGTGGGCCGTCAGTATCGACCCCGGACCGCAGATGGCCCTTCTGCGGAATCCGGTCAGTCTCGGGGCGTCACTGCCGAACGAGACGGTCCTGGAGGATATTCCTTCCACATCGGAAAAATACTCAAGGGGTTCGTCACCGCCGAAGGCTTCCACAGTGGACAGTCCCCCGCGCGGGCAGGCCCCGAGGAGCTTGTCATGGATCAGGGCGTCGGTGGCGAAAGTCGTCCTGAAATAGAGGCGGAACGTCAACGACGGGCTCAGGATGTTCTGCGGATTGTCGCTGACGAGCCTGCCGGCGTTCCATGTAGTACGTCCAAGAATCTCATCCTCAGGAAATTCCACGACATCCAGCATGTTCATCAGGTCCACGAACATCCGCACGGCGCTGCGTCCTTCCTCCGGATAGCCGGAATGGCAGGGGCGCCCGTTGAGAGTTATTTCAAAGGCCTTGGTCCCCTTGCTGGCGCTGACCAGGCAGTTGCCGGTAGGCTCCCCCACAAGGACGAAATCCCCGCCCGGGCAGTCCCTTGTCCAGGCCTTGGCTCCGAACGACCCGGTCTCCTCCCCTGAAAGGATCAGGAGGCCGAAATCCCTGAAGCCCTGCTTCTGAAGTTCAAGGCAGGCGCAGTACATCGAGAAGATCTGGCCCTTGGCGTCGCAGGTCCCCCTACCTTTGAATATGGTGTCGTCCTGCGAGGCTCTGTTCCCGTCCGGAAGGATGCCTCCGGCCCGGACCTGCTCCATGGAAGGAGCAATGTACGGCGGGACCGTGTCCATGTGGGTGCAGAACACGAAAGAAGGCCGTCCCGTACCTGACCAGTCCAGAAGGACGTTGAGCGTCCCGTCCCCGACCTCTCTTGCGCTCACTTCGCACCCGGACGTCCGCAGCCGCTCCATCAGGAACTGCGCGAAAGCCCTTTCGCTTCCTGAAGTGGAAGAGAAGGCGAGCATGTCCATGAAGAGGTCCAGGTCCATTCTTACTGTTCAGTTACGTTGGCTGATTCAAGGCCGTAGCCCTTCTTCTTGTCCTCAGCCTTGAGGAGAAGGGCGATGACAACCGCTATGACTCCGAAGCAGGCGAAGATCACCATCGTCTCGGTGTAGTTGATGACTCCGTCGGAGCCGGTGTTGGACTCATTGACCTTGCCTATCATGATAGGGACGAGGGAGAGGCCGATGTTCTGGATGTAGAATATGAGGGCGTAGGCAGTGCCCAGAAGCTTCATCGGGATGATCTTCGGGACAGAAGGCCACATCGCCGACGGCACAAGACCGAATGCGATGCCGAGCACTATCATCATGACTATCGCAAGGACCCAGCTTGTGACAGGCAGGGCGAAAACCACATGCACGACAGTGAGCAGGAGACTGCCGATGATCATCAGAGTCGCGCCCTTGCCATGCTTGTCATAGATACCTCCGAACAGAGGAGTCAGGAATATGGTTCCGAACGGGAGCATGGCAGGGATGAGTCCGGCGACATTCTCAGCCACACCGTACTTGAATATCATCAGCTTGGTGGCGAATTTCAGGAACGGGAACACTCCTGCGTAGAACATCAGGCAGAGGACTGCCAGGTACCAGAAGCCCTTGTTCGTGACAAGGATCTTCAGGTCGGAGAACTTGAATCCGTCCTCGCTTTCCCCCTCGGATGAAGCGCATGCGGCATCCTCCTTCCTGTCCATGACGTTGTAGACCAGGAAACTGATCAGGCCGATGCAGAGCATCACGGCTCCCAGGCCGACAGATGCGCTCACACCGCCCATTGACTTGGCGAAAGGCAGGGCGAAGGCCAGAGCGGCGGCTGTTCCGATTCGTGCCAGAGCCACCTGAAGACCCATGGCGAGCGCCAGTTCGTGGCCTGTGAACCACTTGACTATCACCTTGCTAACGGTTATTCCGGCAATTTCGCATCCCACTCCGTAGGTTGCGAATCCAAGACAGGCCAGCAGGACCTGTGACGGATAGGTTCCGATGCCGAAAGGAAGGGTCATGGCACCGTCTATCTGATGTCCCACGGCATACCACTTTATCAGCGCGCCCGCCACCATAAGGCCTGTCGAAAGGACTCCGGTGAATCTGATTCCGAACTTGTCAAGGATGATTCCTCCGAAGAAGAGGAGGAGCAGGAACACGTTGAAGAAGCCGTAGGAACCCGAAAAGAAGCCGTAGTCGTCGCTCGACCAGCCCAGGCCACCGTCAGCGACAGATGAAGTGAGGAGGGGTTCGAGAGGTGACATGACATCGGTGAAGAAATAGCCGAACATCATCGTGAACGACACGATAAGAAGGGCGGTCCACCTTGCGGCAGGACTGTCGCTGAGTTTCTTTTTCAAGGTTTCAGACATGACTGAGTTACTATTATATTATATTGTGAACTGCCAATATAGTTCTTTTTGCCGGCAATATCAAAAAAAAGGCGTATCTTCGCTATGTATGTACAGCATTCTTGACAAGATTGACAGGCCGGGAGACGTCCGCACGCTTGACACAGAGGACCTTCGAGGTCTCTGCGCCGAAATCAGGGACTACATCATCCGGTGCTGCTCCACCAATCCCGGCCACCTGGCTTCCAGCCTGGGAGCCGTGGACCTCATAGTCGCGATCCACAAAGTGTTCGACCTGGAGAAGGACAAGGTCGTGTTCGACGTAGGTCACCAGGCCTACGCCCACAAGATCCTTACAGGCAGGCGGGAAGCATTCCTCAAGAACAGGACCGCCGGAGGTCTGAGCGGTTTCCCGAACAGGGACGAAAGTCCGTATGACCCGTTCGGAACCGGCCACGCCTCGACTTCCATCTCCGCGGCTCTCGGCCTCGCCGAAGCTGCCAGGATGAAAGGTTCCGACGAGAAGGTCGTGGCCGTCATCGGTGACGGAGCGATGACCGGAGGGCTGGCCCTGGAGGGTCTCAACAATGCCGGCAACAGCGGTTCCGACGTGCTGGTCATCCTCAATGACAACGAGATGGCCATAGACGGCAACACCGGCGGACTGCATTCCTACCTGCTGAGAGTCACCACCGACCCGGCCTACAACAGGATCAAGAACCACATCTGGACGAAACTCGGAGCCGGGAAGGTCAGAAAGAATATTCAGAAAGTAGTAAGAAGCACCAAGAAGGGGCTGATAGTCAAGTCGGGAGGCGATCTTTTCGAAGCGTTCGGGCTGAGATACTTCGGACCGGTCGACGGCAACGATGTCATCCAGGTGGTCAATGCCCTTACAAGGCTCAGGGAGATCAAAGGGCCCAAGCTGCTTCATGTCCTCACCCGCAAGGGCAAAGGGTTCTCCCCTGCGGAGGACGACCCTACCACATGGCACTCCCCGGGCAGGTTCGACGCCGCGACCGGTGAGATTCACGTCAAGAAGCGCCCCGTCAGCCGCTACCAGGACGTGTTCGGAGAAGTCCTTTGCGAACTTGCCGGGAAAGACCCGGCGGTGGCGGCCATCACACCGGCGATGGCGACCGGAAGCGGTCTGACAAGGTTCGCCGCACAACACCCGGACAGGTTCTACGATGTCGGGATTGCTGAAGAGCACGCCGTGACATTCGCGGCCGGCCTGGCGGCGGGAGGCATGAAACCTTACTGTTCGATATATTCGTCATTCGCGCAGAGGGCCTATGACCAGATCGTCCACGATGTCGCCCTCCAGCATCTCCCGGTCGTCCTCTGCCTGGACAGGGCCGGTCTCGTAGGCGAAGACGGGGCGACACACCAGGGGGTGTTCGACATGTCCGC